>JAYRWZ010000502.1:0-2928 GCA_041917875.1 Chloroflexota bacterium
TACTTCCGGGCAAAGATTCACTTTCGGAATTTCGCGCTTAGGCACTTTTGCACCGGGTACATCATTTGGAGATCGCATCAACTTTAATATGGGCGGCGGCTATGAAACATTACCGTTTACCGTAAAAAACCACACTATTGCCGATATATTTCTTACTGCCGGCATGGAATTGCCCATTACCACAGACGCATTGCTCGGCATTGCACTTACCGGCGGACAGCGCGGCACCACCGATAATGGGTTAGTAAAAGAGATGTTTGCTCGCTTTACTGTCAGTGTCACCATAAATGAAATATGGTTCCAGCCATTTGCAAGGGAATAAAAACCCAGAACTTCTAAGTCAAACCAATACTTCTGCGCTTGTTGCTACGACTGTCATGTACTTCCATTGCATGTGATGGACAGCAGGCAAGTATCATTTTTATACAATAAATTTTGTACTTTCAAAATTTTGTTGTATGTTGCATCCGTAATTGTTACATTTTTTTTTACACTTTACTTTTGGAGTTTTTCTATGTCCAAAGTACGTATGCTTTCGTTATTTGGTGTGGCTGCAATTACAGCTGCTTATTTATCATCCTGCGCATTGACTGTTCCTGTTGCTGCAACAAGCAATCCGGTTGGCAGTAAAGTAGGTACATCCTCCGGTATGGGACTTTTACGTTTCATTATTTTATCTCCGGATTCCGGTATTCAACAAGCTGCCAAAAATGGCGGTATCACTAAAATATCAACTGTTGATTTCAAACAAACGGATATTTTAGGTATTTTCCAAACATATACCTGTACAATTACAGGTGAGTAAGAAACGACAATTCTCTTTTGTGTATATAAGGAATGGCTTTATGAGCCATTCCTTTTTTTTTGAATACATTTAGAACACAATGAAAATTCTATTATCTATCATCGTCATTCTTTATTGCTGTATTGTTGGCGGATGTGCGTCTAAAGTACAAAACAATACCGTTCGCTTTGGCGTAAATTCATGTTTCAGACTTTTAGATGACGAAATTGTCATTACAGCGGATAAAAACGTGGAAATGTTTTTCACCGAGCACTGTGCTTTATCCGATATATCTATGGCTTTTAATCGCATTATTCGTAATAAAAACAATGATTATGTATTTATCAATCTTGTTACCGATAAAAAGATTGATGAAATTAAAAAAATCATTCAAAATGACTCTACGCTTCGTTTTACCCACGGTCGCTTGGGTGCCGAACCTGTAGCTGATTATACAGCAATAATAACAGAAAAAAAAGGACATTGGAACTATTATTTGTTGTATGTTGATAAAACTATCGGGCAACCCTTTGCCATTATAGTATGCAGCAAAAACAAACAAACAGTGCAAAAATATTTTGACTCTCATGATTATATAATACAAAGGTTGAATTGTGAAGCATCTGAATAAAAGTATATTTCTCCTCACATTGATATGTTGTTTATGTGTTTCATGCGGCGGTGTACGACCGATTGAGCTGTTCTATACAGGTACAAATTCAACTATGTATTTTATCCGTCCTTTTACCATGAAGGGCGATGAAGGAGAAACAGAAATGGACATTACGTACCGGCACACAACCGGTAATAGCGATACCAATAAAGTACTCTGCAAATTTACATTTTATTCTGAATGGACAGGCATTGAGAAGGTAAAGGATGTCTATTTTTTATTACAACCCGAATCAACAAAAATCACTCTTACCAATATCAACAGATATTTTGTGGAGCGGGATAATAATATAGCACGATACGAGGCGCAAATGACATACGGTGATTTAAAGAAATTCATTGCCGCCCCATCATGTACATTCCATATTACAATACCTTCGACAACTCTTGTCTATGGTCCGAAAGGTTCTGTTGCAAAAGTGCGCGAAATTGTCAAGAGAGAAATGATTGATTTGATTGAATAAAACAACAATATGGAGAGCGAAAAGATCTAAACGATGATGCGCTCTCCCTTTTTCTGCTTCATCAGAAATTTTTATATTCCACCTTGTTGTATTAAATTACATAGTTGGAGTTGCATTGCTTGTTTGTATAAGCAATGATTTATAGTATTTGAGTAAAAAAAGGATATTATCTTTGTCGTCTGACGACATCCCATACCACAAAATCAATTCCATTTGTAAAGCAATAATTTTTCGTAACTTACACTAACTCTATTTCCTACAAGGTGGTCTATGACTCGCATCGTTTATGTATTTGTTTTCCTATTGTGCAGTGCATCACTGTTTGCACAGCCCACTTTTCTCAAAAACTATAGTTTTAAGAAGGATACTATCACATCCGGATTTCGTGATATACAACGCTTGACACCCAATAAGATATTTGGTATTAATTATCCACAAAGAGTAGGCAGAGCCCGCATACAATTATATCTTTTGGACAATCAAGGTAATATAACTCATACTCAAGCCATACCATTTAAAACAGGTGATTATTACTATTCATGGAAGCATCTGAACTCTATGTATGTCTTAGTCTCGGAGGAAACAGGCGGTGCATTACGCTATCCTTGGCATGTTTTACAACTTGATTCTAATCTTACTATTGTTAAAGATCAAATCTTGGATTCGACCATGACAGGGCTTAACACAGACTATAATTCCGCCGGACTCACAACGCCGCTGAGACTGCTTAATGGCGATATCATATTTCAATCCTATTATGGGCACAAAAGCAATGATTTAAAAAAAAATATACATAAAATCCATTTAATGAGCAGCACAGGACAGATAAAAAGAAGTCTTGAAGTATCCAATAGATATCAACAAGCATTTGCAGTAACACAGAATCCTTCACATATCATACTATGGAATTACTTTGAATATACAAGTCAATCAGCTGGTATAGAAGTTTTTAGAACCATAGATACCAATTTGGTTTTTAAGGATAGTCTTGCAAGTAATATATTGCCA
>JAYRWZ010000503.1:0-2343 GCA_041917875.1 Chloroflexota bacterium
ATAAATTCCGCAAAGCCGAGAGAATGGATTTGTTTCCCTTTTACATCTAATAAAACCACGCTGTCTGTCGGTAATAATTCTTGCAACAGTATATGACCTTCACGTTTTTTAATTTCCTCATGTGATAAAGATCCGTGATTTTTTATATCAGGTAAAAACGTGACGGTACAGGGATTGTAGCGTTGTAAACGCCGCGAATATTCATCCATACCTTCACGCACAAAGGAAAAATCAGTTTTACCAATACCGAGAAGGAGAATGTGCATACGCGTAAAGCGTTAGATATTATTGGGTAATAAATATGGGATATGAGCGGATTGTATTATCAACAGCGATACGAAGAATATATATGCCATTGGCAATTGTCGGTACATTGATATGATATTCTTGACCATTAAAGGATGATGGTTGTACAGTAATTTCATTACCAAGTAAATCCGATAAAGAAAATAATGGTGTGGACAGTGAAGCAGAAGCCGGACGTATAAACAATGAATGAGATTCTTGTCTTAATGAAAAACCATGAGAATCAATATTATCATTAACCGATGTTAGTGAGGCATTCATTGGAAAAAAGAGACCTGATGTCGTGATTCCGTAAGGATTTTGCAGCATAGGAAGGGGGAAGACATCAGGTCTGCGTTTTTGTATAATTATAAATGCAATCGGTTCTGTATTTGATGCAGTAATTTCATTATTCGGAGAAGCAAATGATATTTCTGCCTGTGAATGTAATGTGTCAATTTGAATTATATGTAATCGGTTTTCGCCTTGGAACATTATTCCCGGCTCAATACCGAGCACACGATATGCACCGCTATTATTATGCCAATTTATTATGGTTGACATACCTATATATGGTTTATCGGATGTGACAATAATAGGCAATTTTATGGCATCGGGCGGATATTCACCTAAAGGGGTTGTGGAACGATTCGGTTCAGTGTCGGCAAGTACCGATTCACCTTCCATTTTAGAAAAATGTCTTTTCCCAAAATTATATGCTGTGACAAGTGCATCTTTTTGAGTAACATCACCGCTGCCGTCGCAATCGGCATACGTTGCTGTCGCACTATCCCATGCAAGAGCCGTTTGCGCCTGCCAATACACACTTGCCGGATTGCGCTTATAACCGCGATACCGTGTGCCACCGGATATAAATTCCGCAACAGCAGTCCAATCGCGAGTGTCCACCGTACCGTCATTATTGGCATCGCCGGGAAAGACAGAGACAAAACTTCGTATCGTATATGCTAAAGGATTAGTTTGTAATGTTACCGTACCGCTATCGGTGACTGCTTGTGCAACCGTAAAAGTAAAAGTACTCAGAGCATTATGCGGTGCATTAGAAGTTGTCACAAAATCAAGGTGAATAACCACAGGGTTTTGCGGTGCTTCGTCTATGGTTTTATTCGAGATAACACTTACATTCAACTTTCCGGCTCCTGTGGTGGTGCTTGTCGGGTCAGCAAAAACGATGATACCGTCTTTTCCTAATTGTCCTGCACTATAGCCGGAATATTGAACATATTGTGCATTGCTGTAACGCAGTTCAAAAGCGGCAGCCGAGCAACGCCCCGCATTCTCAAGTTTGACATCAATACCAAAACGATACGTTGCCGTCACAAAATGCGAACGCAATGAATCAACGTCCGACCGCACTAAGCGGATAGACTGACCCAATGCCGTGACTGCGGGCAGACACAGAAGTAGCACTATGACAACAATCCCTCGCATCATGATATTGGCGTGGATTCTTCTTGTGTTTTTTCGGAACGAATTATCTCAAATCGTCCTATAAATGAATGTGTTATCGGCGTATGCATCGTGCTGTAAATACTTATGAGAAAATGTGCGTTTATTATCGGTAGATAACGCTTTATCCTTGAGTATAAGCAAGATACGTGCCAACAAGAGAATCGTTCAATAGAGTGGGCGCAGTGAAGTAAAAAAACGTGTAAACTCTTTTTGGAAAAACAATGTGGAATCTGCTGTAATAATAGTACTGTTATAGACCGTAGGGCGGCGAACGAATAAGCGAGTATGACCATAATATGATGTGCTGCTGTCTTGAGTAGAATAATAAATATCCACACCGGAAGTTCCGTCGGGAGAGTAGCGTATGGAGCTCGCCTGAAGTGAGCGCAGGAACTCCTTGCCCGTTTGTTCCAATAATTCATCTGTGGTATTTAGTGCAAAGCGTGCTTCTGGATAATGAATTGCACTGATAATCAATGCTGTATTTTCTTTTTCAGCCATTGAAGTAAACACTCTTGCCGATAAACGCTCATCAATACGAATAATGGAAGAATCTTCCTGCAAAGAAGAAAATTTTGTTGGAAT
>JAYRWZ010000504.1:0-8455 GCA_041917875.1 Chloroflexota bacterium
GAATGTATTGGTCTTTACGATAAAATAGTAGAGAGGGACAGACAGTGGTTAATGGATAAACATGCAAAAAAATTAAACTTTATTGATAAAGTAATAAGAGCAAAAGAAAATGTTCAAAGGGATATCATTAAAAAAATCAGCTCAACGAATACATCAGATATAACGTGCAGCGGTGGCAGAGAAACGGCAGTTATGTATCCTTCGGGTAACATTGCGGGTTGCGAAATGAGAGATGATATTCTAGGTAATGTCAGAGACTATGAATGTAACGTTAATACCATTTGGTTTTCAGATAAGGCAAATTCATTTAGGAAGTCTGTAGGTCAAGTACGTGAATGTGAAGGATGCTATCACCATTGTTTTATTAGTCCTGCTATTTTTAGGACGCCGACGATGTGGCCAAGAATTGTACGATCAATTTTAGCACTAAATGACTAAAAGGTTAGCTTATAACAGTACTTATTCCACAGAGGCATTTCAATGCAGCGGCGACTTATGTATTTGTGAAGTCAAAGTTTGGTAGTTTTGAGAAAACAAAAGACGCTTTGCGTTACAACGAGAGAAATGCATAAGACCGAACGGATTTTGGATATTGTGTGTTGGGATCCCCGCTGAGATATTTTTCGCCTCGTGCAACTGCAATGCACAAATTCCCCGATATTTCTGTGTCAGTAGAGGAACAAGAAAATATGACCACCGATAGAGGAGCAATGTCATTATGGGTAATACAGTAGTTATAGATGATGATATAGAATATACATCGTGCGGCCTTTACACCTTGGAAGGTGTGTCAATGGGCGTATGTGCAATGACGAATATTGGCGAAAAGATAAAGATTCAATTACCGGAAAATATGTCATCGGGTATATATTTGCTGCGTTTATGCGATGCTGCGTCGGGTAAAGTAAGGAATATTGTTATTGGACATTGATTAGTATCATTGAGGATCTTATGACTATCGTAAAGTTATTATTTGGATTAACCCTTTTTTTCGGAGTTACGCCGTCAATTTTTTCTCAAGAAACTTTGTGGCATAAAGGTGGTGGCATTTTTGAATTGAATAGTAAAATCATACAAAGTGCAGGAGTTACTTTTGATAATAAGTATGTTTTTTATGGTTCAAAATTATTTGATAGAGTGACCGGAAAATCTGTACCATCATTTATTTATCCGAATTCTACACGAGCATATTTACGTCATACTTCACAGCAAGCTCGTTATCATATCATACAGGATACTTCTTTCTATATCTATGCTTTTCATGTTGAAGACAATCGTGCTGTTTTTATTCGAAAAACACAGCATAATCCTGTACTGAATACTATTGGCATTGACGAGTCTGCTGCCGTTATAGCATTTGACGATGGAAACATATATGATTTGCGAACTGGATCATTAGTCGGATCTATGAGTGGATGGAATAAGTATCTGCCATTTGTTTTTTCGAGCAACATGATTATATATTCCGATACAAACTCATCTACTATTGCATTTCATGTTAAAACAGGAAAGAAACGGTTTCTGAAAGGACTTGATAATCTTAAAGATATTCATGTTTCACCGAGTGGGAGCATCATAGTACAACGAAGTACGGATTCAATTCGACTCATTGATATAACTTCAGATAGCGCGACAATATATAGACTCATCCTGAATGTTGATTATGATTATGCTTGTTTCATAGATGATAATACGATTGCTCTATTAAAAATAAGAGATACATTTTGTATGGTTGAAAAATATAATATTGCAAATGATAGTATGTTTCAGAAATTTCATTTCCCTAATTATCATTCACAGACTATGTATGGAAGTCCTCGAATATCATCAATAAACCATTTTGTGCGTGATTCTAAAGAAATTGATTTTTATTATAATTATACGGATTTTGAAACGTGTGCCGGTATGCCAACATGGAGTTTTCAATCTCTCTCAATTATATCGACAGATGAGCCAAATAAATGCGAATCTTTTCCTGATCGTATCCGGATACGAAAAAATACGATGACATTCATGGACGGTGATTCGACCTTCGTATATCTTGATGATTCTTCCAACGTGTATGAGCGTACATCCGAAAATGGTTTTCTTATCAATCAATGGAAACTTGATATACAACTACGAGAAATCAATACAGGATCTCATTCGATGAGCTATACTCTTGCTTATCCGCACAAATCCTTTTTGATGGCTTATGAAGATTCCCTTTATGTAATTTCTGTTGAAAAACGACAAGTCACTCGTCGAGTAAAAGTTAGTGACACTACAATAAAATTCATTCGTTATGCTCATGATAAACGATTTATACTCATTGTGTCAGAAGCTAAAGATATATATATTGTCAATCCTGAAAATTTATCAGTTCAATATACAGTCAAATGTAACGGAAACATTAATTCTGCTGCAATGGTGGGAAATATTTTATATTATGCTTGCTCAAATAGTAATGCGATAATTCATTATGATGTTACAACAGGGACAATAATAGATTCAATACCAACAAAAAGCCATGTTATTGCATTACAATCAGACGCTTCGTCTTATACACAAGACTCCCCACATTATATTACAAATAGCAGTTCGAATGCGATCTACAAATCAATACCCGAGCTTACAGTTGCAAGTGGTTCTGTTACCTCAAGTTACTCATACCCAACAGAGCAATTGTCGGATATTTGGAGTATTCGTAAGTATATGAATTTTTCCTCTGATCATCGTTCTGATAAGATGTACACAGTTAAGTTAGTGAAAGATAGTGTGATACTTATTTCAGTTTTGGAAAATAAATTTCAATGTTATGCCACAGAAGATATTGTATTTTCCTCGAATGGAAAATATTGTTGTACGATTTCTTATGAGTATAACTCCATAGATATGCACAAATTCCCCGATATTTCTGTGTCAGTAGAGGAACAAGAAAATATGACCACCGATAGAGGAGCAATGTCATTATGGGTTATGGGTAATACAGTAGTTATGGATGATGATATAGAATATACATCGTGCGACCTTTATACCTTGGAAGGTGTGTCAATGGGCGTATGTGCAATGACGAATATTGGCGAAAAGATAAAGATTCAATTACCGGAAAATATGTCATCGGGTATATATTTGCTGCGTTTATGCGATGCTGCGTCGGGTAAAGTTCGGCGAATAATGATAGGGAAGTGATAAAAAAAAGCCGTCACATTGACGGCTTTTTTTAGAAGATAGCTGTAAATATTAAAAGATTGAAGGATATTTCTGCGGATTAGTTTCATTCATTATGCTGTATATCGCTTCAATAATATGTTCGGCTTCGGGTTTTGACCAAAAATTACCATCTGTCCCATAGGCAGGACGATGTTCTTGCGCCGTTAATGTTGCAGGTGTACTGTCAAGCCATTTAAAACCATTCTGACATTCAATGACTTGTCGCATCATAAATGCTGTTGTTCCACCCGGCACATCTTCATCAATAAAAATAATACGATTTGTTTTTTGTAATGATTGAACGATGATGCCTGTTGTGTCGAAAGGTAAAAGTGTTTGTACATCAATGACTTCGACGGAAATACCAAGTTCTTCGAGTGCTCGTGCGGCTTCCATCACAGGGCGACATGTCGCGCCGTAGGTAACTGCAGTAATATCCGACCCTGATTTTAATATTTCGGGAATACCAAGTGGCACTGTCATGGTGCTGATATTATCGGGTAAACGTTCTTTTAAACGGTAGCCATTAAGAACTTCAACAACTATTGCGGGTTCATCACTTTGTAAAAGCAAATTATACATTCCGGCAGCTTGTGTCATATTACGAGGAACGCAAACGTGCATACCGCGTACTAAATTGATAATTCCAGCCATGGGTGAGCCGCTATGCCATACACCTTCCAAACGATGCCCGCGAGTACGAACAATTACTGGAGCTTTTTGACCGCCTTTTGTTCGCCATTGTACTGTTGCCAAATCATCGGACATTAATTGCAAAGCATAAAGCAAATAATCAAGATACTGAATTTCTGCAATCGGTCGTAAACCACGCATGGCTAAACCTATGGCTTGACCTAAGATAGTTGCTTCGCGAATGCCTGTATCGGAAACGCGGAGTGCGCCATATTTTTCTTGTAAGCCCGCACATCCTTGATTGACGTCACCTAATTGTCCTACATCTTCACCAAAAATGAGTGTCTCTGGCAATGATGCGAGCATCGAATCAAAGCAAGCATTGATTATTTCAGAACCATTGACCGATGAACTATTTTCAGAATATTGCGGTGCAATATTATTTTGTTTGCCGATTGCATTTTGTGATTCACTGTATAAGTGACTGCCGTATCGCTGTTTATTTTTGGCATATTCCGTGTTCTTCCATGCGAGAAGTTGTTGTTTTTCATGTGAGGAATCATGACGAAGAATAATTAGTGCTTTACTGATTGCAGCAAAAATATCTCGTCGGAACGGTTCACGAATATTCTGTAAATCTTGCACTATTGGTGAAAGTGACTGTGCATACTGCTGCTGCTGTGCAAAATGTTGAAGCAAGTGAAGTGCAGCTTGAATATCTGCTTTTATGGGATTCATATATGCATCCCATGCAGCTTGCTTTGCAAGTCGTACATGTTCAATTTCTTCTTTTTCGATGGAATCCAATTCTTCGGCTGTTGCAAAATCTTGCTCAATAATCCACTGTTTCATTCTTGCCAGACAATCGAAATCTATTTCCCATTGCAAACGTTCTTTTGATTTATATCGTTCATGTGAGCCGGACGTAGAGTGACCTTGTGGCTGTGTGACCTCAATAACATGAATGATTGCGGGCTTATGTTCTTTGCGTACTTGTTCGGCAACTTCTGCATAAGTTCGGATCAATGATGGATAATCCCAGCCATTAACAACACGCATAATAAAGCCGCCACGCTCATCTTTTTCTTCAAAGCCACGTAAAATTTCTCCTATATTACCTTTGGTTAGTTGTATTTCATTGGGTACGGAAATACCATAGCCATCATCCCAAATGGAAATTATTGCGGGCGATTTAAGCACCCCGATGGCATTCACCGATTCCCAAAACATTCCTTCTGCCGAACTGGCATTGCCGATAGTACCCCAAGCGATTTCATTGCCATTGGTGGAAAATTGTGAGAGTGATTGCAGTACTTCCACATTGCGATACAGGCGAGAAGCATAAGCCAAACCGACCAAGCGCGGCATTTGCGATCCTGTTGGCGACACATCCGCCGAGGAATTAAACATTGTGCTTTGTTCTTTCCATGTGCCGTCCTCATGAAGAAATCGTGTACCGAAATGCCCATTCATGGAGCGACCGGCACTCGATGGCTCGGCTTCGACATCGGTGTGAGCATAGAGTTGTGCATAAAACTTCTGAACATCAGAGATTCCCAGCGCAAACATGAAGGTCTGATCACGATAATATCCGGAGCGGAAATCGCCTTTGGCAAAAGAGCGTGCCATGGCTAATTGAGCAACTTCTTTACCATCGCCGAAGATGCCGAATTTTGCTTTGCCGGAAAGAACTTCTCGCCGTCCGAGTAGAGATGCTTGACGACTTCGTATGCCTATGCGATAATCAAACAGAACCTCTTCTTTGTTCCAAATGGGGAGAGCGGCTTGTTTATTTGTGGAAGATACCGAATTTGAAGTGCTGTTTTTTGAAACAGTTATCGTGTTTGCTTGTGCTGTTGATTTCTTTTTTGCTACTTTTGACACAATGGTGGATCGTATAAATGGATAAACTGTTCGATATTTTATTGCGCAAAATTAACCCCATATCTACGATTGACCAAGTTAATTATGCGAAAGGGATAATGCTTCTATGGCTCGTTACAAGTTCACAATTGCCTATGACGGCTCTCGTTTTTCGGGCTGGCAGGCGCAAAAAAACGCAAAAACCGTTGCGGGTACACTCAATGAAGTGTTGTCTGAGATCTATGGACACAAGATTAGTCTTTATGGTTCGGGGCGTACTGACAGCGGTGTCCATGCTATTGGACAAGTTGCCCATTGTGATATACATACATTGCCTTCCCGAACCGAAATACAGTCGAAATTGCCGTATGGGATTCAGATACGTTCACTCGAAAAAGCGGATGATCGCTTTCATGCTCGGCACCATGCGACTGCACGCAGCTATGTCTATCAACTTTCGACTATAAAACCATTATTTGTAAGTAAATATGTGTGGACAGTTGAGAAAAATTTATCACTCTCACTACTGCAACAAGGTTTAGACAAACTGATCGGTTTTCATGATTTTGCTTCATTCTCTGCTGAAAAAGATGAGACAGTTTCTACGAAGGTTCATCTTCTTGATTGTTCATATACCATCTATGAAGACGGTATTGTTCTTCGATTTGTCGGAAGTCACTTTTTACGGAGTATGATAAGAAGAATCGTGGGGACATTGGTGTCTTTAAGTTCTGATGAATTACGACTTGATGAATTCGAGAAGTGTATTGAGACATTTTCTTTAGTACCTTCTCGGCTCACAGCACCGCCGGACGGATTGTTCTTAGAAAAGGTATGGTATGAACAACAAATTGATATTGCCAAAACGATAGAATCACCTTTGATTTCGTCATGGAGTAACACTATTCGCTGAAAGGTAAAATATGAAAGCAGCACTTATTGTTATGATTGCGGTGTGTTGCACCGGACTATTGCAAACGGGATGCACGGAAGCGCATTCGTCCGACACGAAGAAAAGAGGTTCAAATGTAAAGGTCTATTCCTTTGAAAAAAAACAAATTGTTGAAGTAAACTATGTCTCAAAATCCGACAATGAATGGAAAAAAAATCTAACGCCTTTACAATTTGATGTTACTCGTAAAAAGGGCACGGAAAGAGCATTTGCCAATGAATTTTGGGATAATCATCAAAAAGGATTGTATCAATGTATATGCTGTGAAAATGATTTGTTTTTGTCGGAAACAAAATTCGATTCCGGCACCGGCTGGCCATCTTTTTGGAAGCCGATCCATGCCAATAATGTAGTAGAAGAGACTGAAGAAACGCTCGAGTTCATAAGAACCGAAATTCGTTGTGCGCGTTGCGATTCACATTTGGGACATTTGTTTGACGATGGTCCGAAACCGACAGGATTGCGCTATTGTATGAACTCGGCATCATTGCGATTCGTACCGCAAAAGTGAATGCGATGAATAAGACAACAGCACACCGATTTCGTATTTTTGTGTTCGGTGAATGAAAATTATCAAAACCCGAAAGTGAAATATTACTGTAACTTATTGAAAACACAATGGCGGACAACAAAATTATCTTCTCTATGGTGGGTGTAGGCAAAGTACACAAACCTCAAAAACAAGTCTTGAAAGATATTTATCTCTCTTTCTTTTACGGTGCGAAAATCGGTGTTCTGGGTTTGAATGGTGCCGGAAAATCATCATTGCTCAAAATTATTGCCGGTGTTGATAGTGACTATATCGGTCAAATCACCTCCAATAAAGACATTACATTTGGATATTTGCCACAAGAACCCGAACTTGATTCCACCAAAACGGTTAAAGAAATTGTGGAGCAAGGTGTGCAAGCTACGGTTGATCTCATCAAAGAATATGAAGGTATTTCAGAAAAGTTTGCCGATCCTGATGCAGATTTTGATGCTTTGATTGAACGTCAAGGCAAATTGCAGGAACAAATTGACCATTTAGGCGCATGGGATTTGGACTCAAAATTGGAAATGGCAATGGATGCTTTGCGCTGTCCTCCGGGTGAGACTCTTGTCGGTGTATTGTCCGGCGGTGAAAAACGCCGCGTAGCTCTTTGTCGTTTGCTGTTACAACAACCGGATGTTCTTTTGCTCGATGAGCCGACAAACCATCTTGATGCGCAATCAGTGCAATGGCTCGAACAGTTCCTCCATAAATATCCGGGTACGGTTATAGCTGTAACTCACGACCGCTATTTCCTTGATAATGTTGCCGGTTGGATACTTGAACTGGATCGCGGACAGGGCTATCCTTTTGAAGGGAATTATACTTCGTGGCTCGAACAGAAACAAGCGCGACTTGCCGTGGAAGAAAAACAAGAATCTTCTCGACAAAAAGTGCTTGCTCGAGAGCTTGAATGGGTTCGACTCAATCCTAAAGGCAGACATGCCAAGAGCAAAGCGCGTATCTCTGCGTATGAGAAAATGCTCGAAGATGACGGCGAAAAGCGCAGTGATGAAATCGAAATCTTTATTCCACCGGGACCCCGCTTGGGAAATGTGGTGATTGATGCGGAGAATATCGGTAAAGCATTCGGTGATAAATTACTCTATGAAAATCTTAACTTTTCTTTGCCCCCGGGCGGAATTATCGGAATCATCGGAGCTAATGGTGCCGGAAAAACAACATTATTCAAAATGATAACGGGAGAGACCGCACCCGATAGCGGTTCCATACGCATAGGTGATACAGTAAAATTGGGTTATATAGACCAAAATCGCCCGATA
>JAYRWZ010000505.1:0-2396 GCA_041917875.1 Chloroflexota bacterium
AAAAATCGAATCATTGTTATAGTCTTGTCTGTAAAATGCTGCTAAAATCGTATTCAAAGTTACTAAGAGTGAAGGTAAACTTGCATTATTCTTGCATTTTGGGTATCGCGAACGAGAAGCGATTCTTTGATGATGACAGGGTGTTGCCATGCCGGAGTAAGCAAGAAAAAGCATTGCGGCTGTATGAAAAATGGGGTGAACAGATCTCTACGAATGTGCAAAGCAAACCGGAGTTCATTTGCTGTGTTTTGTCTCAATTATGGCGTCCTTTATTCAAAAACGATAGACTGATGTCGGTTGAGAGCAAGTGGACTTATTGGATGATAGAAGCAATGCGATTTCCGAAATATATTTCAGCATTCGTATAATGCAATTTTAGCACAATGGATTTGTCATTGTTGGGAAAGTGGGGAATATAGGAATTTCGAGCGTATTCATCTGCACCCATATATGTTTGAAGTGGCAATACTTGGGCTGTATTACTAACTTATGACTCATTGCAAGAAGTAAACATATATACGCACATACTGCAGAGAGCTACTTATGTTGACAAAAAAACTGTTACCTCTTTGGCTTGCAATTATTTGTTGCACAGAAATATTAATTTTTTGGATAGGTGTTACTATCTATTAATGTACTTATTTGTAATGCATTTTTACCGATAAGAGAAAAGAATCTTTTGCTATTTTTATCATATTCGTCGTAATTCATGTTGTTTTCACTGAGAAGCATTTCCCCCGTTTTAATATCCCATATTTTAGTACCATTTTCATGTGAAGTAGAAAACAAGTATTTATCGAATACGAATTTTTTATCAGGGCCGGGAAACCAATATAATTCTTTTAAATCAATAATATCAAAAACTCTAATCGCAGGTATTATCCAATCGTCATCATCTCCGAAACCATATACTCCAACTGTCCTATCATCTATCCAACAAATACTTCCTTCCCAAAAATAATATCTTCTACATATACTTTTTAGTGATTCACCTGTTTCTGACTCAAAGCTGTTTTCTTTTAACCATTTTTGTAAACTCCAAATCGTAATTTCTCCTACGGGGTGCCATACCCAACCGTTATCAATTACAAATTCCGCATTATCTGAAATTGAAATATCTGAATGAAAATAGTTTAGAATCGTAGTTCCCATAATCGTTTTTTCTATCTTTCGTGTAGTTAAGACTTCATTTGTATTGGGGTTCGAAATATCTAATCTGTTCCAGTCAGTGCCATGTATCAGCAATTGTTGATTATTGTATTCAAAAAACTTTACTGGAAAAATTGAATATTCAACATGATAATTTCCTCTATCTAATCGCATCAACAACTTGCTTTCTTCAATATTAACAACCACTCCAAATTGTCCTTTCGAATTTGTTATAGCAATTATCTTTCCATCTTTTGAAATTTCGAGTAGTATTTCTTTGTTAAAGTTTATTTCTTCTTCTAAAGAAACTTCATAAACTTTTTTATATATGTCGTTAATATAGTCGATTTCCCAAATCTCCCTGTTTTTCGTAGCTGCAAGTATAAAATTTTGGCTGTTTCTAATTGTCGCCTTAATAGCTACTATTTCTGCTCTAATTTCTTTACTAAATTCAAGATACTTATGCTCAAAATATAAATCGGTCTGTTTTTTTAACATCATCGGACTTCCAATAAATCCATAACAATTATGAATATCGGTATCTATCTCATTAAAAATAACTTCATCAATGTCAATGAGTTTTGATGCAATATTGTCCAAATCAGTTGAACACTGAGTGCAGATAAGATGATATTCGTTTTTATTTCCGCTAAAATATTTCCTATATCCTATTTCGGTTTCGGGATCGTATTCGTAGATTATCGGGTTGTTTGTGTTTTCATCAAAGCCTTTCTGAGCTTGTTCTTTAAAATTATTCTTTAAATGAATACAGCATTTTCTATTATTCAATTTTAACTCCTTTTTGAATATCAATGTCACTCCTCTTCACGCACATAGCGTTTCCTTCTCACAAAACTACAAAATTTTTATACCACGAGCAAATCTATATTAGAATTGAAATGATTTTGAGGAGGTACATGATTGATGAACGTGATTGTCAATGATCGAAATGTATGTTGACAATGGAAATCACTTTTATTTGAGTATATACGGTCGGGAGCGAAGGTCAGAGAGTGTGCTGTTTACAGCATTATTTTTTCTGATACAAGTTACAAAAGATACCGTAATATGATAGAGATTGCAGAGATTTCCATAACTGATGTCTTTGAAGTGTAGAGAGTTGCGTTACGACATTCACCACAACAGCATAATTTCGTTGTTATTCCATGAGTTCCTGTTTTTTCGTAGAGTATCTTCATAAAAAAAAAAGCAATCGTTTTCACGATTGCTTTTTTTGAAAAATTTAG
>JAYRWZ010000506.1:0-7509 GCA_041917875.1 Chloroflexota bacterium
ATGATCGAGATTACTGATTAAGAAAAAAAGAGTTGCATCACGAGGATAATAATTGCTTAGATTTGCCATGATCATACCTGATATTTTGCCGGTTATATTGTATAGTAAACCGATAATTTGCGTAGGTAATATCCGGCAATGAGAATCTTTGCAAAAGGGGAGACCGCCCTACTCAGGCGGAATATTTAATTTTTACACTATATACCATGAATATTACAGTTATCGGCAGCGGTTTTGGCGGATTAAGTGCCGCTATTCGTTTACAAGCACAAGGGCACAATGTTACTATTATCGAAAAACGCGATAAACCGGGGGGCAGAGCGTATGTATATGAACAAGAAGGTTTTGTTTTTGACGGTGGTCCGACTATTATCACAGCGCCGTGGCTTATTGATGAGTTATTTGCTCTCGGCGGAAAAAAAACGTCAGACTATGTTTCGATTATTCCTATTGACCCTTTTTATAATGTGCGTTTCGAGGACGGTTCCGTATTCCGCTACAATGGCAATCATGATGAGATAGTGCGACAAATTCGTTCTTTTAATCCCGCCGATGAGCAAGGATATTATCGGTTTATGGAAAAAGCAAAGCAGGTATTTAAGACAGGTTTTGAACTTATTGATAAGCCGTTTTTGTCTATTACCGATATGGTCAAAGTACTGCCCGATTTGGTGCGATTGCAAGCCCAACGCTCCGTATTCGGCTTGGTAAAAAAATATATTTCCGATGAGCGTTTGCAACAAGTATTCAGTTTCCATCCTTTATTAGTCGGTGGCAATCCCTTTCAAACAACATCAATTTACGCATTGATCCATGTGCTTGAAAAACAATGGGGTGTGTGGTTTGCTATGGGCGGTACGGGAGCATTAGTGCAGGGTTTAACACAATTATTTCTCGACATGGGCGGCACTTTGCGCTTATCAACCGAAGTTGCACGTATTTCTATGGATAATGTCACCTTAAAAACCGATGGCGTATTGCTTAAATCAGGTGAAAAAATTGATGCTGATATTGTTGTGAGTAATGGTGATGTCGCTTCCACCTATTTGCATCTTATTCCACAAAAATATCGCAAAAAAAATACCGATTCTCATATCACGAATATGCGATATTCCATGTCATTATTCGTACTATATTTCGGCACAAAAAAACGATATGATAATATGGCGCATCATGAAATACTTATGGGACCGCGCTATAAAGGATTGATTACTGATATTTTTTCCAATAAAGTATTGTCGGAGGATTTTTCTTTGTATTTACATCGTCCCACTGCCACTGACCCGTCACTTGCTCCCGATGGTTGTGACTCGTGGTATGTGCTTTCGCCCGTGCCACATTTAGGCGGTGATACTGATTGGAAAAAAGCAGCAAAACCCTATCGCGATGCTATTATTTCTTATCTTGAAAAACGCTATATGCCTGATTTGGAAAACAATATCGTCACCGAATTATATATTGATCCACTCCATTTTCGCGATACGCTCAACAGCCATTTGGGAAGTGCATTTTCCGTTGAGCCGATTTTGACACAAAGTGCTTGGTGGCGACCACATAATCAAAGCGAGGATATTCCTAATCTTTATTTTGTCGGAGCCGGTACGCATCCGGGAGCCGGCTTGCCCGGTGTCATAAGTTCGGCAAAAATTGCTGCGGATTTAATAGCGGAACATTATGGATAAGCGTAAAAAGAAGGCAGTGTTATATATATATATACCGCAAGCAGAATTTTTTTGGACTAAACGGTGATTCACGTCCTTAAGTAAAGCTCATTCATCATGAAATTCTCTACGATCACTGTAATCATAGTATAGAACACTGATCCCGGTTGTTCTGCTTTCCTACTTGGCAATGGGTTGCTTATGAATCCTTAAGTATTGTCTATACACAAAATTGTAGTAATTTGGCATCATAAAGCAATTATTACTTTGTAGAGACTTTTGTTTTGAGGATAGAGCATGAAAACTATTGCCATTTTTTTTCTTCTTTTTTGCACATTGTCCTTAGCGGATGCGCAACCCTTTCAGCGTTCATTTCCGGCTCTTATGCCTATGGATTCAGCCATTCGTCCTGAGCACCTTTTCGGCACATTCAATGCACCGATCACAGCGTCGAATGCCTTAATGGTCAAAGATGGCCACTTTTTTACGAGGGACGGAAAGCGTGTGCGACTTATCGGCACAAGTTTGCACAATGCGGCATGTTTCCCCGACAGCGCCATGGCAGTATCTCTTGCTCGACGTTTGGCAGGGCTTGGCTTCAATGCAGTGCGGCTTGTCGGCATTGACAATCAATGGTGGCGAAGTTATGGTTCAGTGTTTGCCGAAGCCAATGATACCAAAAATTTCGATGCGCAGCAAATGAAAAAGTTAGACCGCCTTATTGTTGAATTACAAAAAAATGGTGTCTATGTTGTACTGCAACTCTATTCACAATGGATGCCTCGCGCCGAGGATAATATTCCCGGTTATGATTCCATACCGTGGAATGGTCGTTATGCAAATTACTTTATGGCTTCCGTTATTGACCGTACTCGCAGTTATGCCGTAAAATTATTCAATCACAGAAATTCAATTACCAATATTGCCTATAAAGATGACCCGACAATTGCTTGTGTGGAATTGACGGACGATAATTCGCTTTTTGGTGCTTGGAGCAATGGATTATTACATCCGAGCAGTAATTTTTCTTTCACCCATTCAACTCTTCTTGATGCTGTCTGGAATAATTATTTGTTCAATAAATATAAAACAAGTGCAGCATTGTCAAAAGCATGGGAAATTGTTCCTAACAGCACTGCACTTATGCCCAAAAACGGAAATTTTGAAGATAATTCTGATCCACTATTCGGTTGGGAATTAGGTGTGAATACCGATAATAATGCTGTTGCAAATGTTTATCCGTCCAATGGTATTAAACATCAGGGATCATTTTCTGCATGGATTAAAGTCAATAAAGAAGGAAGAAATGTCTATGATGTTATTTATGTGAATCGTTCGGTTGCCGTGCAGCGTTTTTTACAATATGAACTTCGTTTTTGGGCACGTACCGATGCTGCAGCGAAATATACATCACCATTTTATGTGGCATTGCAACGCGGCAGCGGGTCTTTTGAAAATTATGGTTTACTGTATCAGAATGATATACCGCTGACAGAAAATTGGCGCGAATATGTGACACGTTTTCGAGCAAATACAAGCGACTCGGTCAGTGCTATGTTGGCTTTTTATCTTGGTGCCGGTACCGGTAATATTTACCTTGATGATATACGCATAACCCCCGTGACAGAAGCGGGTCTTTTGGCGGGGGAATCCTTAGAAAAACGCAATGTGCAGCGTGTGCGACGCATAGATGAAAGTATTGCTGTGTCCCCGGTGCGCTCTGCTGACCAAGCATTGTTTTACAGTGCTTTAGTGGATAATTACATGACATTAATGCACAAATTATTGCGCGATACCATTGGCACTAAAGCATTGATTACTTCCGGCACAACGCCCACATATATCAATGAAGCATATAGTGAAAGAAATCTTGATTATTCCGGAGCCGTGCAAACCACCGATTATGTGCGTTATGTGAATGACCGCCCGACAACTATTGCCCAATCAGGCATTGCCCAAGATCGTTTTTTGGGAAGTTTATCCTATATGACGCGCAATGCACGTGTTGGAAAACCCCATATCATCGGTAATTACTTAATGCCCAATATTTCGGGGCGTACGGGGGAAATGCTGACTATTTTGCCGTTTTTTGCCACCTATCAAGATTGGGACGGATTATTTATTGCGAATTGGGGTGATGATATGCAGAAAATGCGAGCTAATCGTTTGGATAGCAATAATGTGTGGACACTTCCGCATAATTCAGCATTATGGGCTTTAGCTCCGAGCATTCGCTATGCGATGGATAATAATGTTATACAAAGCGCGCCTCGCAGTATTAATCTCAAAAATACTGTGGATAATTTTGTGTATCCTGCCGAACAATTACAATATGGTTATTGGCTAAAACAATTTCCCGATACTCGTATGGCATTATTCCGCCGTGTCCGCTACGATTCATTATTAGCAGGTGAAGCGTCCGAGGCGCCTCATGCACAGATTCAACAATTAGCCGACGGCACACTCAATACAGCCAATATTATCAGCGAAACCGAAGAACTTACATGGAATATTGATATTGGAACTGTCACCGTCAATACGCCTCGTTTTATTGCGGCTTCGGGTGTCTTATCCGGTCAATTATTTTCATTTGGCACAACTCGTTTTGAGCGTACCGATGGCGGTAATTATGGCAGCATGACATGGCTCAGCACCGACACATCATCGTTGGATCGTTCGGAGCGTTCAGTGCTTACACTAAGTTCACGCTCCGGCAATAGCGGCATGGTATGGCGTGGAGACACAAGCGTATGGGGAGTATCATGGGGCACTTCGCCCGTTGTAGCGGAAGCAATGACAGCACGATTATCGTTTATCAGCGATGCCGATTCAGTCTATGCCGTGCCTTTAGATATGCAGGGTAATCCGATGGCGATGACTATTCCCGCAACACGACTTTCCGGTAATCGCCGCTCATTTACTTTTGATCAATCGCAAACACCCGCACTGTGGTTTTCTGTGCATCAAATGTGGAAAACAAGTGGATTACATGACAGTGATGTTGCTCCGAGCATGACTGTATCGCCCAATCCTGTTACTGACCATGCCACACTCACTCTGGCTTTTCCGGCATTACACAGTACGGCAAATGTTTCTCTTATTTCTTTAACCGGTGAAATAATACCATTATGGAATGGCATAGCCGACGGTTCTACTGTGTGGATTGATATTGCATCATCATCAGTTCCTGCGGGTTCTTATACCATAAAAGCACAAGCAGGTACATGGCATAAAACAATGAATATTATTGTGTATTAATCGGAAAAATCAACAAAATATTGCATAATGACAGTGAATATCATGATTTGTTCTTGATACATAAAGATTTACACTAACTTCTGCTCATTTTTTTTTGAATTATTACATATATCATCAGACCATTTACGTGGATTGTTAATAATGTAATTTTTTATGCGTTTATATGATTCATAGTTGCGTATGATATGGTCGTGATAATTAGGTTGAAAAAAATGATTATTTCGATTGTATTTGGGTATTGGTAATTGATGCTGTTCAATAAAATTATTAATTTTAGAATTAACAGCCGATTTAAAACCACCCACAAACGATGAAATAGATTTTGGTAAACGATGTAATGATTGCGATTTGGATTGCGATTGCGATTGTGATTGTAGAGACGCACGGCCGTGCGTCTCTACAATGATATTTTCCGTCACGTTAATATTTTCCGCCACGTTGATATTTCCCGTCACGTTAATATTTTCCGTCACGTTGATATTTTCCGCCACGTTGATATTTTCCGCCACGTTGATATTATCCGTCACGTTGATATTATCCGTCACGTGCGGACGGTTCGTATCATCGTCATCTGTTTTTTCAATAATGACGATAGCGTGTACATGATTGGGCATTATAATATATTCGTCCAAAAACAATTCTTTTCTGATTTCAAATGATTTTAACCATTCAGTTCTAACGATTTTCCCATAATCAGACAGAACCATTTCACCATTTTCAATATGTCCCAAATTGCATTCTCTGTTTTGGGTTAAAAGGGTGATAAAATACATAGCATTACTAGAATAGTCCCACCCTTTTAATCTATGAGATTCTATTCGATATTTGCCCTTAAATTTATTCATAATATTCTATGTTGCTAATATCTTGTTCAGTTCATTATACTCAAAAAAAAGTGGTGATAATTTTCAACATACGTTTACGTCATTGAAAATTCTGCAAATCAATCATGTACATCCTCAAAATCACTGTAATCATAGTATAACATTTGCAGCAGGTCTGTTTATCCTTGATTTCAAACACAAAAATATACTGTACAAAAGATATTATTACTCGGTTTCCGATATCTGAATAATTGTGTCTATACTACAGAGCAATTCTCCTTGAGGATTAAATATCGCCTTGCTTATTGCATTATTGCGAACTGTATATTCTATGGCTGCAATTTGCAATGTGATTGCATTATCTAATGTCAGAAGTAGCTCTTCAATGATATAATGTTTGGGTTCAACCATTTCCATATCATCATTCAGGTCATAATACCAAGTAAATCGCGCTTCAATATTGGTAATTATACTGCCATGCACGTGACGTAATAATTGATCATTGTTTGTGTGAGTGTAAAATTCTATATCATCTAAAAGAATTTCCGCACTGTCAAATGATGTGTCGAAAAGTTCTTGTTCTTGATTCCAAGCAATTGAAAACACGAAGTCATCGCCATATAAGGAGATACCACCATCAACCACAAAAGATGATTCTGATGCGAAGGAATAAGAATCGCTATTCACAGTAAACAATTCTATGGTGTTAATTTTTTTATGAAGAAGTAAGGAGGAAAGTTCCTCAGTTGAAGTAAGTGCCATAGTACGTAAAATTGTAAAGAATAATTGTCAGTTAAGTGAGAAAATCAAGAATAATACTATTGCTGTTGTCAATATTGATGTTAATCGATTAATGAAAACAGAAAGGGACATATTTATTGTACAGTAATTGTGATTTCATTACTTTCCAGCTCTATCCTCGGCACTTTAGCCAATAAATCGGACATTGTTTTTATGTAACTTTTAGCACATGCCGAATCACAACCACCGCGAACTACAAATCCATTCGACAGTGTGTTCTTGGGAAGTTCACGGATAACAAGTTCTCCACCGACAAATTTATTGATGTCATCTGATTTTGTTGAGTAATGGAATTTAATTTTATATGTGCCGGATTTTCGAAAAGATTCAGGGTTGAGAACTGAATAATCCGGAAAAAAGCCTTGATCATCACTATCTTCAAACGGATTGAACTTCTGACCGGGTTCAACCAATCTAAAATCTTTTACTCTTAGTTGATTAATGTTACCGCATCGCATAGTGCGAATGGTATCAGGAACCGGCTTTTGTATGGTGAAGTAACAATAGGGATAACGCCATTGAACACTTGACCCATCCAATGAGCCGATGAACATAACGGCTTTGTTGGTGTTATTGATGATATGAACAGTAAATTTTGGTAATTCTCCAATACTATATTCCGTTTTGTCAGATGATAATACACAGAGAAACTCGGAGGTATCTGCTTTGGGATTATGAAAAGCAAAGAAACAAAAAGCTAAGGACAATATTAATTTCTTCATTGATGCCGCCTTCTGAATTGGAGAATATTGAGAAGTTAAATTTTTTTTCCCCTCAAAACTACAAAACTTCAATGAAACAGGCAAAGAATAAGAAGAATGCCATTTATCGAATGATTTTCATGCAATCCGATATATTCTGATGCTGTTCGGGGACTGTATTCTACACTTTATATTGACACCGGAGTGATGTTGGAATTTGCAGTGTTTCACATCTTTACACATCAAGAAAATCAAATATGAAAA
>JAYRWZ010000507.1:0-3553 GCA_041917875.1 Chloroflexota bacterium
AAAACATTATCTAATGCACTTAAGACTGTTTATGAAGATAGGAATGAATAAAAGAGTCAACAGAATATTTACCCGCTCCGCTATAGATAAATACAGCATAAATAATCATATAACAGAACGCTAATTCACGTTCGCCGAAGGGGTCTGCTCCATGGAAAATAAAGAATGCAACCGCCATAGTAATAAATAATGGTAATGCAGCCAGTCTTGTTCCCAATCCGAGAATAAGTAATACTGAACAGATTAATTCAGCAAAAACAGCCAAATAAAGAGATAATTCGGGTCCTAAGTTTGCAAAATTATAAAATTTTATCGGATCTTGAAATAATTTGTTAAATTTACCTAAGCCGTGACCTAAAAGCATGCTGAAACCAAAGGTCAGACGCATAACAAAAAGTAAACTATCAAAGGATAAAGGAGTCGGAGAAAATACTTTTTTCATATATATTGTGAGTTAAGATGAGTACTGTTTTTGCATTATGAGAAATTGCACTATCGTATATTAGTTGTCATTTTCCTGCAAAATTTGTATTGTTCCTTGAATTTGATATAATTTTCGTGCAATTGCGGATTGTGATTCGACCAAGGCATTATAACGAGCCGATTCTTCGACTATTTCTGCCAAATAGCGAGTTCTGTCGGGCGGAATAATATACATTTTTTTGCTTTGTTCGGTTGGCGGAGTTATGCGTGATTGCCATTTATCCGTTAATAAGCCATTGATTCTTTCAATGAGCGCAAGATAAAGCGCATTAACGCCGGGATCATTAAATTGAGAAGCAATGGTGCCAAACACAGGCATATTTTCGGGTTTTTCATTCCATGCATTATGGGAGCGTTGATATTGTTTACGAACATCACGCAGTGCATCGAGAGCGCCTCTTTTATCGAATTTATTAATGGCAACAACATCAGCATAATCAATCATATCAATTTTTTCTAATTGGCTTGCCGCACCATATTCCGGTGTCATCGCATAGAGAGCAATATCGGCGACGGACGTTATCTCCGAATCACTTTGCCCAATGCCGGCTGTTTCGACAATAATACAATCAAAACCTGCATTTTTCAGAATATTGATGGCACTTTTTACATTACTGTTAAGAGCAATATTGGCTTGTCGCGTGGCAAAAGAACGCATATATACCCTTGAATTACTCACAGAATTCATACGAATACGGTCGCCGAGCAAAGCCCCGCCTGTTTTTCTTTTTGAGGGATCAACAGAAATAACGGCAATCGTTTTTTCGGGAAAGTCTTCAAGATAACGAAGCAATAATTCATCGGTGAGTGAGGATTTTCCTGCGCCGCCTGTGCCTGTTATGCCAAGAACGGGAATTATTGTCGCTTGAGTTGCATGTGCAGCTATATCATCATCGGTTAATTGCCCTCTTTCAAGCATAGAAATTGCCTGTGCCAGAGCCACAGGATTTTTTCGATACACTTGTTCCCATAATTCATTATCAGCAAAGGTGATGGGTGTCTCATAATCCGATAATTCCACCAGATGATTAATCATTCCTTGCAAACCAAGTGCTCGCCCATCGTCCGGAGAATAAATGCGGTCAATACCATACGTATGTAATTCTTCAATCTCGGAAGGCAAAATTGTGCCGCCGCCGCCTGCAAAGATTTTGATATGCTCGGCGCCGCGTTCGCGCAATAAATCGTACATATATTTCAAATATTCGACATGACCGCCTTGATAGCTTGTCATGGCAATAGCTTGAGCATCTTCCTGCACAGCACAATCCACTACCTCTTGTGCCGAACGATTATGCCCCAAGTGAATTACTTCAACCCCCGTGGCTTGAATAATCCGACGCATAATATTGATTGCCGCATCATGACCATCGAATAAGGATGCTGCGGTGATAATGCGAATTTTGTGCTTAGGCGTATATGTCTGTATTTGCTCTGCCATAGTAAATGTGTGTTGTTTGTGTATGGATGAGAATCATTCAATGAATGCGAAAATAGGACGAAACATCATTGCCAAAGGTGTATCGGCTGAAGTTATTGTGTGATAATATGCAATGAATACCGTATTTTGCCACTCATAAACTGATGTTTTACTTCGATAATTAGAGAGACAATGACAGCAGAAACGCAAAACCCGCACCCCAAAAA
Organism: Chloroflexota bacterium; assembly: GCA_041917875.1. Taxonomy (GTDB): domain Bacteria; phylum Bacteroidota; class Ignavibacteria; order Kapaibacteriales; family UBA961; genus UBA2353. The sequence goes on from JAYRWZ010000507.1 coordinate 2,131, forward strand.
ACCGGTTATTTTAAGTGGTATGCAACCCACAAGTGGTCTGATGCTCGGCAATTTGATTGGTGCTTTACGTAATTGGGTGGCTTTCCAACAACAGTATGAATGCTATTTCTGTGTGGTTGATTTACATGCACTTACGATAAGGCAAGTGCCGGCGGAATTGCGCAAACGTACTCTTGATGTGGCTGCGATGTATATAGCCGGAGGCGTTGACCCCGAACAATCCGCAATTTTCATTCAATCACATATACCCGAACATGCTGAATTGGCGTGGATACTCAATACTTTTACCGGAATGGGAGAGTGCAGCCGCATGACACAGTTCAAAGACAAATCCTCGCAACATACAGATAATGTCAATGTGGGGTTATTCACTTATCCTGTGCTTATGGCGGCAGACATATTGTTGTATCAGGCAGACTTGGTTCCCGTGGGCGAGGATCAAAAGCAGCATCTGGAATTAACCCGTAATATAGCCGAACGGTTTAATTTTCATTATTCGCCGACCTTTACTGTGCCGGAACCGTTTATACCCGAGCAAGGAGGCAGAATCATGAGTTTGCAAGAGCCACAAAAAAAGATGTCGAAATCCGATCCTAACAACAATGCAACAATTTTTCTTGTGGATTCTGATGAACAGATCAGAGCGAAAATAAAAAGGGCGGTCACCGATAGCGGCACAACCATCGAATATAGTCAAGCGCGCCCTGCTATAAGTAATTTGATGGAAATGTTCAGTATCGTCACGGGAGGTACATCTTTTGCGGACATAGAGCGTGATTTCGAAGGTAAGGGGTATGCCGAATTTAAAAATGCCCTTGCAGATGCCGTCGTTGAATATGTGCGTCCTGTGCGCAATCGTTTTTTGGAAATTCGAGCAGATGTTCCGGAACTGACACGTATTGTACAAAATGGTGCCGAAAAAGCGCGTCGAACCGCATCAAAAACTCTACGCAAAGTCTATAAAAAAGTGGGATTAGTGGAAAGATAATCTATGATAATAATTCACCTGATTGTTGCCGGTGATGAATGGGCTTATACATCGTTCTTATTGCAATAAATAAGCACCGCAGATGAGAGTTGTGTTTCATTATTGTCTTATTCAATAATATAGGTCAGCCCTACATTTGCCGAAACTAAACCCATGTAATATGAAGAGAATAATGTATAATCGAAAATACTTGTTGCAAAATGATTGTATCTCAAATGAGCATCCAATAAAAGTGATTTTGTTGCAGGCAGACGAAATCCAACTTTTGGCATGATTGATATTTGAGTATCAAATCCCAAATCGGTGCTTGATGCTGATTCGTCTGAAGTCCGATCAGAGACAAAAACAAAAAGACTCATGATTGATGTTCCTACATCAACGCCGATATACGGCTGAAATCCCTCTGCGGTAAGATCATGACGGATACCGGCATAC
>JAYRWZ010000508.1:0-6254 GCA_041917875.1 Chloroflexota bacterium
ATACCCTCCTCGAAAAAAACATATCGTAACAACGGCTTGTGTTTTTTATGTATTCTTTTGACAATATTGAACATAGGAACTGTTTTTGCACAAGAAAACGAACTTGATCTAAAGGTGCAGAACTCTCATGATGCGGTGTTTCATAAACATTTTCCAATGCGGGAATTCAAAGAAACACAAGGTATAAAATCCGAACTATTAGCCCCGTTTTACCACGGAGTAGCTTCCGGCGACTGCTTAACAGACCGCGTCATTATTTGGACTCGCCTCACCAAAGACAATAACGAACCGGCTACTTTGGAATGGTTTGTTGCTACCGACACATCCATTGAAAATATCGTCAGAAGAGGATTCGCCACTGCATCCATCGAAAGAGATTTCACAGTGAAAGTAGATGTTTCGGGATTGCAACCGGGCACAACGTATTATTATATGTTCACATATAATGGGAAAAATTCCTTGATAGGCAGAACAAAAACCGCACCGGTCAATGCAGCTTCCCACTTACGATTTGCTTTTGTGTCATGCAGCAATTATTCATCGGGTTATTTCAATGCTTACAGAAAAATTGCCCAACGCAATGACCTGGATGCAGTGATACATCTTGGCGATTACATTTATGAGTATGGTAATTCTACGGGTTCAAATAGCACACAACCATTGCGCCCTTATGAAACAGACAAAGAAATTGTTACCCTTGCAGACTATCGAGCACGTTACAGTTTGCACCGTTTAGACCCCGATTTGCGACGATTGCATCAACAACATACTTTTCTCTATGTGTGGGACGATCACGAAGCCGCCAATAATGCCTATAAAGATGGCGCAGACAATCACACAACAGCCACCGAAGGAGATTGGCAAACACGTTTAGCAGCATCAAAAAAAGCGTGTTATGAATGGCTTCCCATTCGTGAAAATGACGATGGCTCTCTCTACAGAAAATTTCAGTACGGCGATTTAGCAGAAATTTTTATGATAGATACCCGCATGGATCAACGCGATCCGCCAGTTGTGAATTTAGGGAAAAATGCTCCTCAATCGTCCATAGACTCATTGCTCAATCCACAAAGAAAAATGATGAGCGAAAAACAATTCTCATGGCTCACCAACAGCTTACAACAGTCCAAAGCGCAATGGAAAATTATTGGTAATCAAGTGCTCTTTACACCGATTATTCTCGATAACTTCGATACAACATTATTTGTGGGTAATCCATTATTGCAAGCACTTACTCCCCTATTACAAAATGTATTGGAATCGGGTTACAATGCAGATTCCTGGGGTAACTTTCCGGCTCAGAGAAATGCACTCCATTCATTTATTACCAATAATTCTCTGAACAATATAGTATTTTTGACAGGTGATATACATACATCACATGGTCTGGACATCGCTCTTAATACCTTAGAATATAATCCCCAAGAAAAAAAGGGTTCCATTGGTGTTGAATTCGTCACTCCAAGTATTTCATCAACTAATTTTGATGAAATAATTGGTAATATTTCATTTTTACAGCCATTTTTATCTACCTTGATTCAATCCGGTAATAATACAATGATGAACAATAATCCAAACATGAAGGATTTTGATTTAACGCATCATGGTTATTCTATTCTCGATGTCACTCCGCAACGTTGTCAAACCGATGTCTTTCACATAGACACAGTAAAAATTATTTCCGACAATGAGAAAACGTTTTCTTCCTTGTATGTCAATAATAATGATAAATTTTTACAAAAATCAATGTCCGCAGCTCAAGAAAAAAACAACAAAGATTTACCGGCACCCTTGCTTCCATTACAATCCACAACGGTAACTGTGCAGGAATCTCCTTTTTATATATCCGCCGTATTTCCCAATCCCGTCAAAGAGCGACTTTATTGCACTTTGCATATCAATACACCCGAAACAATCACGGTATCCTTGCTCACGCTTGACGGTGTAACAATACATAAACCATATTCTTTTATTGCCGAAAAAGGCATAGACATAATATCAATGGCAGTGAACGATATTCCGAATGGTGCATATTCATTGCATATTTCACACGGTTCAACAGTAACAATATATCCATTTATCATTCAAAAATAATGTCATGACGCTTTATCCTTTAATTTTTTCACCTGCTTTCCATGAAAGAGTTTGGGGTGGAAGAAATTTAGAAAAACTATTAGATAAAAAATTGCCGGATCAGACTACAATCGGAGAATCATGGGAAATTTATGACACGAATACTATCACCAATGGTAAATACAGCGGTTATACACTCAAGCAATTATTATCAGAATTTCCGAAAGAAATTGGCGGATCGCTCTATAAGGGAGGCGATTTTCCATTGCTCGTCAAATTCTTAGATGCCCAAGAATGGCTCTCCGTGCAAGTGCATCCCAATGATGATTTAGCGCAAGATTTGGAAGGACAACCGCGTGGAAAAACTGAATGTTGGTATATTATAGAAGCAGAGCCCGATGCAGCCATAATTTATGGTTTTTCAAAAAAAATCACACATCAAGACTTTCGTGATGCGATTGATAATGGCAATGTAAAAGAGCTGCTTCACTTCGTTAATGTTAAAAAAGGTGATTTTATTTTTGTACCCGCCGGCACAATTCATGCACTCGGAAAAGGTGTCATCATTTATGAATTACAACAAACAAGCGATACCACCTATCGTTTATATGATTGGGACAGACTCGGCTTGGACGGTGCTCCCAGAGAATTGCATATAGACAAAGGGCTTATCTGTACGGATTTTTCCTTGATTCAACCCGCTTTACATCTTGCTACAACCTACTTTAATCATCAACATTATTCCGAAGTATTCCTCACCGATAACCCATATTTTTCCTTGCAAAGAATTACCGATTTCACCGGAATAAAAGATTACTTATTCGATGGCAATTCTGCACATATACTAACTTTATTGGACGGAACAATCACTGTTTCGGGTGATTTCGACAATGTAATTATCCGCAAAGGCATGACAGTACTCTTCCCTGCCGGTTTGCAGCACTGTACAATAACAGCGAATGACAAATGTGAATTGTTAATTGCCCACTATAACTCATGAAATATGGCTCGACACACATTGGAACAAATATTCAATCCCAAAAAGAATAGTTTAGGTTTCTTACGTTTTATCTTAGCATCGCTGGTGGTGTTTTCTCATTCTTTTGTTTTTGCTGTACCGGATTATGAACCATTGGCATCTTTGAGCAATGGAACAGTAACATTCGGCACATTGGCAGTGAGCGTTTTCTTTATTGTCAGCGGATTTTTGATTACACGAAGTTATGTCAACGGCGCATCTATTGTGCAATTTATTCGCAATCGTTTTCTAAGACTTTATCCCGGTTTTTGGATTTGTTTACTAGTGACATCTTTTGTTTTTGCTCCTCTTGCTTCCTACTTTTTATACAATGATTTCTCAATCGCAACGCAAAACCCTTCTTATACTTCATTGGGCTATGTGCTTCATAATATCACGATAAAAATTGAACAAACAAGCATAAACAGTAATGCGGGAATACTTATTTCCAATAATTCTCTATGGACTTTATACTATGAGGGATTATGTTATATCGCTGTCGCGGGATTCGGTTTTTTGGGTTTTCTCAACAAAAGACAGTATTTGATACCAATCACTTTTATTTTTATTGTTCTGTTACTCATTATTGGACATTTTTTTCCACAATTCCATGTATTTTCTCTGTTTGTTCCATGGAAAATGACACTCTACCGACTAAGTTCATGTTTTTTTGCAGGTAGCTGTATATTTCTTTATGCAGATAAAATTCCGGTGCATGGACTGGCGGCACTAATCTTGATAGTGTTGTATTGTGTTTCGATTCCCTTTGGTATAACCGAGATCACAGATTGCTTACTATTACCGTACCCTCTATTACTTTTCGGATTTTCACCATACTTCGCATGGACGGACAATTATGGTGATTTTTCTTATGGTACATATCTTTACGCATTTCCTATCCAAACACTTTTGCATCATGCACAGATAAGTAATTACGGACTCTTTGCATTTTTCACAGCTTCATTGAGCATTACAGTACTTTTCGCTATTGCAAGTTATTACTTCGTTGAGAAGCCGAGCTTAGCACTCAAGCATACAATGAAAAAGCGTTATCTCCATTCTTCATGAAAATAACGCTTTCATAACAATCTTGTGCCCGGAGCGGGACTTGAACCCGCACCTCCAATCGGAACTGCACTCTGAATACAGCGCGTCTGCCTATTTCGCCATCCGGGCATACAATTACAGATATGCGAAAATACGAAACACTCTCTTATTTTCGTACCATATTCAATGACAACACACACAACAGTTACCTCATTTACTCAACAAATTTATGAACAATCACATCGCACAACATAAACCGATAGTTGCAGTTATCTTCACCGGTGGTACCATTTCAATGAAAGTTGATCGTGAATTTGGCGGTGTGGTTCCCAAACTTAGTGCGGCAGAAATTCTCGGCACAGTGCAATCAATCCATGAAATTGCTACCATTATTCCGATAGAATTTGGAAGATATCCGGGCCCGCATGTCACGCCGGATATAATGCTTTCATTGTCGGCGGTGGTGCGTGAGCAATTAGCAAAGCCCGAAATTGATGGGGTTGTGGTCACACACGGCACAGACACCTTGGAAGAAACCGCTTATTTTCTTGACCTCACATGTCAATCAGAAAAGCCGATAGTTGTCATTGGCGCAATGCGAAATTCAAGCGAAGTTGATTGGGATGGTCCTCGTAATTTGCGCGTGGGTGTGATGCTTGCCGGTAATCCTGCTTTGAGGGGTTATGGAACTATTGTATGTCTTTCAGAAACTCTCAATGCTGCAAGCGAAGTCAGCAAAAATGATACGACAAAACTTAATACCTTTGAAAGTTTAGACTTTGGTCCGCTCGGAAGAATTTCACACGATACCTTAATGTTATACAGAAAGCCATTGCGTCGGGAATTTTTTGCTGTACAATCACTGCCCGATTTTGTGCCATTGCTTTCATGTTATGCGGGTATGGACGGAAGGCAAATCAGACAATGCAGAGAAGCAGGCGCACAGGGTATTGTGATTGAAGCTTTTGGCGCAGGCAATGTGCCGCCCGCTGTATATTATGAACTGATTGCTGCGGTGCAATCGGGCATTCCTGTCGTATTAGTTTCGCGATGTCCTGTCGGGCGAATCGAAAAAGTATATGCTTATGAAGGTGCCGGAAAACACCTCTATGACCATGGTGTCATTTTTGCCGATTTTATGAATGGCCAAAAAGCTCGTGTAAAATTATGTATTTGTATCGGTGCGCACTATTCCATAGAACAAATGAGAAACTCCTTTGAATGGGCTGGATAATGGCTCTGTACTTTTTTCATTATTATAACCGAAACTATATTGTTTTCGAAATTTTAGCGTTTCAAATCTCGGCACATCATGAAGTCAATCATGAAAATCTCTGCAATCATGCTATAATTTTCCTATAATTATGATTATAAGCCACCGAATGCAAAATGCTTTATCCACAACAGACCGGACTCTCGAGATTATATGCCTGCTTTTGGTAGTTTCAGTATGGGCAATAACTTTATTTGGGTATGCTTCGTTGCCGGCAGCCATTCCCATTCATTTTTCAATTACAGGCGAAGCCGACATATTTGATGATAAAGCATATATCTGGTTATTTCCGACAATCATATCCGTTCTCTATGTGGGATTGACCACAGTACAATATTTTCCGCAAAGTTTTAACTATACAATAAACATTGATGCGTCGAATGCCGAACAAATGTATAGAAAAGCTATTCACATCATGAGAATTATAAAAGCGTCCGCAATATATATTTTGGCAGCGGATCTTTTTTTTACAATACATTATTAACGTTAATATTTTTATGAGCGAACAGTCATCATGGGACGCTATGTGGGATGAAAGATATAGTAATCCGGAATATATGTACGGCATTATTCCCAATGAATATCTTCGGCAGCAATTAGCAAACATTACATCGGGAAATATCTTGTTTCCTGCCGAAGGAGAAGGAAGAAATGCAGTATATGCGGCTCAACTCGGTTGGAATGTCTATGCTTATGATATTAGCACAGAAGCACAAAAAAAGGCGCAACTCTTAGCGCTACAATCCAATGTTACCATAGATTATCTTGTTGGCGACATACATTCATTACCGTATCATGAAGGGCAATTTGACGCCATAGCATTGATATATGCACATTTTCCGC
>JAYRWZ010000509.1:0-4659 GCA_041917875.1 Chloroflexota bacterium
GATATTTTTTATCAGGGGTCACTGCCGGATGCGATTGCCAATCAGTATCTTCAAAACCAATTTTTACGAACGATGAAATGTGTATTGTTGATAATGCTGCCGGATTGGAGCGAGAATGTATTGGCGACGATGAAATGGTGGCATTTAATCCCGCTGACTGATACTCATTTGTTGCGACAGTGCGAGGAAATGGAATATCTTTTTCCACAGAAAGAAGTGTACTTGACAGTTCAATAGATCTTTCGCCGTCAATATATGAATTCCCTACGGTCATATTCCCGATACCTTTTTCGTTTACGAGTAATTTCCATTCATTACTATCTGAATCAGCCCCACGAATTTTTCTGATGCGTAAAAATGTTTGATTCACTTTTTCTGTTGTATCAAACTGAGTTCCTTGCCACAGTTTGGGCTCGCATTTCGGCATGGGCGGAGGATCACATTTAAGTTCCATAGTTTTATCATAATCCATAGTTGCGCACGATGAAATTAAAAGTGTTTGCAATAGAAAAACAATAGTAGTTAATTTCATTGAAGGCCACCTGTAATCAATTGTAGATAATCCAAAGGATGAGAAATAGAGCCAGCAATCTCTTTTTGAAAAAGTTGCCCTGCTAAAATAGCATTTTCCAGTAACTGAAAGTATGTGTCCTTTTCTATATTAAATGCGCCAAGACTTGCCGTGTGATGGTTTAAGTATTGCGAATCAATAAAATGAAATCGGCAGAGCGATAAGAATACGCATGAGTAGATAAATGCACACTTCGATGCGTCAGTCTGTTTTGAAAACATAGATTCGCCGCAAAATGCTCCGCAAACTGCAACACCGTATAAACCACCGACTAATATGTTGTTATTCCACACTTCAAAAGAATGTGCGTGACCCATGTGGTGCAATAGTGTATATTGTTCAATTATTTCTTCATTGATCCAACAATCCGGTCTTTCAGAACATGCACGAATTACTTCAGAAAATGCTGTGTCCACAGAATAAAAAAAACTGTTTTTTCTCAATGATTGTCGTAATGATTTTGATACTTTTATTGTATCTAGCATAAAGACTGCCCTTGGATCAGGATTATGCCATTCCATAGTCTTGTCGTATTGATTCCACATTGGAAAATAACCATGAGAATATGCATGGAGAAGTGTTTCAGTATTAATATTGTGCATAATCATACGAGATTGTCAAAGTATCATTTCTTCTTTTTCGTTACTATCAGACGACGGTAGGGAATACCTTTACGCAAAGAGAATTTTTCTTGATCTGTTTTAGGCAAGTTCCACTCTTCATCATTATCACAATAACGGAATGTAAAAACTTTATGTTCGTTTATGGATTCTTGTTGATACTCATCAACAGTATCTACATCAGTCATTAAATATAAGCAAGCGTCGGTTTTCATTACTCGGTCTAATTCAGTAAGAAATTCTGCAGAAAACAACCTTCGCTTATGATGTCGTTTTTTATGCCAAGGATCCGGAAAAAAATAGAAGACAATGTCAATAGAATTATCTTCAATAAACGGTAAGTTATTAACTGCGCTATACCAAAAAGCCGCAGCATTGTGTATAGACTCGCCTTTGATGACTCCGTTAATCCATTCCACAGCTTGCTTTCGTAACTCCAAACCTAAAATATTGATATCCGGATTATCCAGAGCATATTGTAATAAGAACCCTCCGCGTCCACATCCTATGTCTAAAACATTTGGAGGATTGGCATTCGTAAAATTGTCACTCCAGTTACGTTGTTCTATCATAGGTGGATACCAATAAGGTCTTTTGTGATGACTTTCATACGGTAAGTATAATGTCGGATTCACATGATGCCTCATTCGTGGCATCGGATATTTAGTAAAATCAATAGTTTTCATCGTTTTTTAGTGTTTTGATCAATATATTTTTGCAAAGCTCGAACAAAAACATTTGTTTTCTTCTCTGCAGTTTCTTTAATTCTTTCTTGCTTTAATCTTAGTTCTTCTTCTTTGAGAATTTCTGCTCGCTTTTTTTCAATTTCTTCTTGAGTCCATGATCTTGCCGGAGGCAGGTCAAGATGCGGATTTTCTTTTCTGAATCGTTCGCGCAATTCTTCTAATATTTCTAAAGGTAATGGCATAGTGTTACTTTTTCATGAGTTGTTCGATTTCTTGGATTGTTCTTGGTAATGCTTCGGATAAATTGATTGGCTCATTGTCTGTAATCAGGATATCATCTTCAATCCTGATGCCTATATTCCACCAGCGTTTGTCGCACGGACTTCCTTTGGGAATGTAAATGCCGGGTTCTACGGTAATTACTGAATTCTTTTTTAATTCTTTGAATGTTCCGGCATCATGAACATCTAAACCAAGATAATGGGATGTACCGTGCATAAAATACCATCGAGCTTGCGAAGCAGAAGAGATAATACCAAGTTGCAAAAGTCCTTTTGTAATCACTTCCATAGCAGCATTGTGTGGGGCACGAAACTCATTTCCTTTTTTACATGCTTTGATTCCTGCATTTTGAGCATCTAGGACAACTGTATATATTTGTGCCTGTTCGCTTGTGAATTTACCATTAACAGGAAATGTTCTTGTGATATCCGCAGTATAATTTTGAAACTCCGCGCCGCAATCAGCAAGAATTAAATCATTATTTGATGTTTGTTTCCGATTCGAGATATAGTGTAAAATACAGGCATTATACTCTGAACCGACAATAGAAGGGTAGCCGACATCCTCAGCACCGAGACGCTTAAAAGTATATTCCATGATTGCTTCAATTTCATACTCATTCATTCCGGCTTTTGCTTGTTGCATGACGGCTTTGTGACCTTCCATACTTATCTCTATAGCTTTTGTCATCAAGCGAATTTCATCGTCATCTTTCACCTCTCTCAATTCATTAAGAAAGGGTAGCGAGGTCTTGATCCACAAATCAGGATAATCCTTATGGAGAAAGGATTTCAGCTCAGTTTCTGCAAAAATCTTTTTCTCAAGTATCGGAGGTAGAAATGAAATAGTAGGCAACCCTGTAAGCCATAATGTATCTTTGTTGTTCAATATTGTTTTCAGCACAGTCTGCAAGAGTGAAATATCTTCCGACATCGTAATTCCTAGAATTGAGTCCGCTTCATTTAATCCCAACCGTGTGCCAACCCATACTTCGCGGTCGGGTGAACGAGGTGTGACAAAAAGAATTTCATGGACTTTTTTCCCTTTGTATATAGTCCCACCGGGGATGAGAAGCAATGCCGCTCCGGGATCGGGCATTCCTGTTAAGTACCAGAAATTACTGTTTTGTCTAAATTCATAGTCCACATCATTTTGGCGATTACGTATATCTGCCGCAAATGAAAGTATGAGAGACTTTTCCGAATATTTAGTGAGAATTTTATCTCTTCTTTCTTTAAATCTGCTTTTAGGAATACCGTTTTTATATGGATAAACATAGTCGAAACGGATACCCGGTGGTTGTGCATTAGATGCCGTTATTGCAAATACGCAAAACATCAAACATAGTAAAATATTCATTATCTCTCCATTCTGTACATTGCTGATTTTATTGTTGGATTGCTCATTATATTCTTGTCGTTTTTTATAGTTGTATTACCAAAGAAAAACATTATAAAAAATAATTCTGTCTATTTCTTTCTTTTCATAAATATAGAGAATCTACGCAGAAAAAATTATCAAAATGTATTATTTCTTCATCATTTTGCACTTATTGTGACATTGATCGTGTGCAATGTACATTAACTATCTTGACAATTTTCATAATCTTTCCGTAATCCCGATGACAGCAATATCTACACGTTTCGCCCCATGTTGTAATAGAAGAGATGCACAGTTATTTGTAGTTGCACCGGTAGTAAACACATCATCTACTAATAAGACTTTTTTATCATCGTAGAGTGCCTTTTCATCACTGACATTAAATATATCTGCTACATTTTCCCACCGCTCGGTTGATGATGTTGCCGTTGTTTGCGATGCTGTATAAAGCGTTCTTTTTAATGCAAATGGGATGATGGGAGTTTTCAGGATCGAATGAACTCCTTTCGCTATTTCTTCTGCTTGATTATAGCCGCGTTCACGTTTTTTAGCAGGATGAATCGGCACAGGAATAATGAAATCCGGAGTGATGTGCTTTTCTACAATTTTATGTCCCAATAATGCTCCTAATATATGAGCGGTTTGTGCTATCCCATGATACTTAAAATCGAATATTGCATTATGGATGGGTAAGTCATGATTATAAACTGTTAATCCTATAATCTCATTGATTGCTATATCGTCAGCAGCTATTGAATGCAAGAGGCGTTCATGAACAATATCAGATAAGGGAGGTTCCGGTAATTTTTCTATACAGGAACGACAGTAGCCATTATTTCTGTCTAAATTGTTATAGAGCTTATCAACGCAAAAACAACAATGTTTTGGCGCAATAAGCTCTAAGAAAGAATCAACTACTGTATGTGTTACACTTTGTATCATTTTTCAGTATAAACAAACCCTAATTTTTTGATTAAAGTATCAGGTAATGGGGGAATCGAATTACGTGGAATGAGCATTCCGGCCATATTAACTAAATCGTCAAATATTTTTTGTTTCATTGCTGTATGAACCAGGTAGCCCACACCGGAAGAGCCGCCTGTTCCAATTCGTGCGCCAA
>JAYRWZ010000510.1:0-1511 GCA_041917875.1 Chloroflexota bacterium
GTCTCATTTTCCGATAATATTGCTCATGCTGTATCAGAACGCGCTAAAACTATGCAAAGAGAAGGTACCCATATAATGCGAAGTAATAATGATGTTCCGAACAATAGCTCAGCGGATTTACTTAAGCAAGATAGTCTTGATTCCGAGACTGAATTACAAATGTCATTATCACAAAACTCGAGTCAATCCTTAGGAATGCCGGATAGTTTTTCTCATTCTGTCAATATTGAAAATACTAATTCAACCTCTCGTGAGGATATAGTAATGCCGCAGAATGTCCATATTCAGCCGCTTCAAAAAAATGGTGCAACTACGTTGAAAAAAGCTACTTCGATGGAAATGACAGACCCCTTACCGGTGCATCATTTCGCTGAAAAAGCTCATGAATATATCAGTTCAAAAGCACAAGGTGATGGCACGGTACGTATGGTATTGCAACCTGAAGAATTAGGTACTGTTATTGTCCGCTATTCCACTCAAAGCGCAGATACACAATTACACATTCAGGTTGATTCACAACAAACGAAGCAGATTATTGAATCGCAACTTCCTCAATTAAAGGATCAATTCGGCAAACAAGGCATGCAGCTTGACAATGTGGAGGTATCTGTACGAAAAAAAGAGGAAGAGATGTCCAATAGTTCGCAATATTCACAGAATCGCCAAGGACAATCACAGCAGGAACAAGAAAGTCGTCAGCAGTTTACGCGATCATTTAAATATGCGGCCGATGCTCGGAAAACACAATCGACTGTTAATTACAATACGAGTGCATTTAATAAAGTATTTCAATCACAGAAATAATAAGGAATCACCTCTATGGCAACTACATCTGTAAATAATACTTCCAATACCTCAAGTGTATTTGAGGATTTGCGAAAAACGGGTACTGCTCCAAAAAAGGAATTAGGAAAAGATGAGTTTCTAAAATTGTTAACACAACAAATGAAATCTCAGAATCCTTTGAAACCCCAAGAGGGGCAAGAATTTGCTTCGCAATTAGCTCAGTTTTCTTCATTGGAGCAATTAACGAATATCAGTAAGTTATTGCAAAATCAATTAGACGGTAATAAAGTGCTTGCTGCATCCGTCACAAATGCAAGTGCGCCTGCACTTATTGGTAAAAATGTGGAAGCACAAACTGATTATTTGGCATTTGACGGTGCTAATCCTGTGACACTTGCTTATGAGTTGCCGCAGTCAGCATCTGAAGGGGTTTTGCAGATAAAAACAGAAGCAGGAGCTGTCGTAAGAACTATTTCTTTGGAAGGTGCAAACTTGAAGAATGGTCGTCACTCACTGATATTTGACGGAAAAAATAATAGAGGTCAATTATTAGCTAAAGATAATTATCGAATTGAGGTTGTTGCAACGGCGGGTTCTTCACCGGTTGAGGCACAAACATTTGTTCGTGGCACGGTCAGCGGTTTACGTTTCAAATCGGAAGGCACTATGTTAGTGGTTAATGGCGGTGAAATGCCATTGGCTGATATTGTTGAGATTATACCATA
>JAYRWZ010000511.1:0-4452 GCA_041917875.1 Chloroflexota bacterium
AGATAATACGACCAACCTTGCTATGGACCCGGGATTTGAGGATATGTATTCATTTATTTGGAATACATCTGTGAATGGTAATTCTCCTGTACGTTTTCTATTTGAGCATTCCGATTGTGAAAAAAGAAGCGGCACTACCTGTGCGGTCATGAAAGTGGGAGTTAAAGGGACAAGTCAAACCGATGCAAGAATTTACAATTCTACGGGTACAATTGAAAAATTACGTCTGTATGAACTTCGTTTTTGGGCTAAAGCACAAAAAAATCGTACAATAACAAGCTCTGCCCCGGGTTCGGGAACATTTACGGCGCAACTCACCACCGATTGGAAAGAATTTGTCTTCACCTACCGTTCCTCTGACAATTTCGTCGGTAATGGACGAATTTATTTTAATGCAGGTGCCGATGACGGAAATGTCTTTATTGATGATGTGTCGCTGAAATCAGCACCGGAAATCGGTTTAGCAGCAAATGAAAAAATAGAGAATGGTACAATAATTCGCTCTAAATGGGATGATGTTGTCACTCGTAAGCGTATGGAAGATAATGTGGAATTTTATCAAAATATGCAACGTACTTATTATGATGAGATGTATTCGTATTTGAGAAAAGATTTGAACTGTAAATTTTTGCTCACTGGCGGCACATTATTTGCACGTTTTAATGATATACATTCTATGCAAGGCATGGATTTTACTATGGAAATGGAAGGATGGGACTTCAATCGTAATAGCGGGCAATCATGGTATATTGCCAATACTCCGCAATTAGCAAATACAGGCGGTGGCACAATACCCAATTTTGTTCGACCCGCAATGAAGGATAAACCCAATATACTTGGTTCATACACTATGCCATTTCCTTCGGCACATCTCAATGAAATGATGGCATTTGTGCCGCATTATGCATCATATCAAGATATGGATGCCGTTTTTATGACATATTATTCCGGCAATAGAACTCTTGCCAATTTAGAACGAGAATACGTGGATGACCGTTCATTTAATGAACAAAAAAGCGTGCCGACAATCACTGCAATGATGCCGACAGCGGCGGCGGCATTCCGCTCGCAAAGAATCAGCCCCGCAGCAAAAACTATTACCCTCAATCAAACAAAAGAAGCTTTGCTCTATCCGCAATTTTTTCAAAGAGGTTCATTTTGGATCGAAAATTCTGCTGATGCACGTATGCCGCTTTTCCGGCAAGTATATCTGGACTCTTTAGAAGCAAAGATACAAAGCTCGCGCCCCCATACAGCAATTGCGGAATTGGCAAGCACAGTGGACACACGCAACTTAATTTCTGACACCGAAGAATTATTATGGAATGTGGATGAGCGATTATTTACCGTCAATACCGACAGCTATAAATCTGCTTGCGGTTTATTGTCGGGAAAAATAATTTCTATTGACGATGTGCGTATGGAACGTATGGATAATGGGAAATATGGCGCAGTTACTTGGATATCTGCCGATAAAGCGCAATCATTAACGACATCGCCGCTTTCATTACTTACTGTCAGCACCCGATCTGCTAATGGCGGCGCTGTGTGGTCAGGCGATACAAGCACTGCAACAGCATGGGGAACAGGGCGCACGGAAATAGAAGCAATGACCATGAGAATCAGTTTTGCCGGCACGGGCGATTCCGTCTATATTTTTCCTTTAGATTCTGCAGGAAATCGCCTCAACAAACAACGCTTCGCCGCAACAAAATTAAGCAATGGAAAATTCAGTTTTGAAATTGATCAGACAAAAACAAAAACTATGTGGTATCACGTAGAACAAAAAGGGAAAATTTCCGGTATTGATTCCGACACTCCGCCTTCTTCGCTTTTCATTACAGCACCAAACCCCGCAAAAGATATGATTCGCTGTGTTGTTTCTTTACCCGATAATAATGCGGAAGCAATGATTGTTCTTATCACCAATAATGGCACGGAACATATTGTTTGGCGCGGTATCGGGAATGGCGCGGTGGAACATATTACACTTGACACACACAATATGGCTTCGGGTATGTACACCATCCAACTACGATGCGGTACTGTGCAAGAAACTCAAAGCACAATACTTATGAAATAATATCGGCAATAATATTTTCATAGCATTAAGGGAATATCGCTCAGATATTCCCTTTTTTTTTGAGAAAACTGCCTATAAAACAGAACAAGAGCTTTGTTCTTTATATTGACATAATTGATCTGTTTTTATGCTTCACGAATGTACTATTTTGAATTATTAAGATTTACCGAATTTTTACAGAGTTGAGACATCTGTTTTATATTATAAGAGAGAACTTTCCTTTCATAACTTTTTTTCATATACGAATTTTTCTTCGGAAAGTGAGCCGTCTTTTTTCTTCATACGCACATACAGTGTCAGCTCTTTATCATGTATTTCCATAGTCAGTCCATTAAAATAAAAGACATTATGTTGGCGCAAAAGGAAAGGAAATGTAATATACTTTTCTTTTTCCTCCCAACCGATAAACTCAGGTGTAAAATGTTTTACTTTGAGATAAATTCGCCCCTCTTTTTCGGATAATTCCATAATCTCATAGAAAATATTTTTATTGTTTTGAACAAGTCGAAATGTGCCTATCATAGTTCCTGCTTGCGGTGGTGACCATTGTTCTTCTATTGTTCCGCCCAATCCATTACCCTGCCACAATCCCGTAAGAAAACTAAATTCCTCTAAAGAAAGCGAGGAGATAATCGTATCGCCCGTCATAGTGTGTTCCGTGAGAAATTGCTGCCCCATTGTGCTCATTGTGAATGCTCCAAACAGTAAAAAAAGTGAAATCAAAAACACCGGTCTCATCATAACTTTCGAGAAAATTTGCCGAAAAATTTTGCCACAAACTTAACAATTCGTAAAATTGCAACCAAATTGTAAAATATTTTCTTGCAAAACTATGAAAAATGAAGTAGGCAGACGACATAAATTTGTGCGTGAAACAGTTCTATCCATGACAGTCGCCGATTATGCGGACTCACAGTCCACCACCGCAGCCGCGGTCTATGCTTGGGAAGCCGGCAGACGTTCCGTGCCCCATTCCGTAATTGAATCCTTAGCTACAACCCACGGTATTTCAGCAACTTGGATGCTCACAGGTCAAGGCGACGTTTTGTCGGACAGAACTCAGCCCAAAGTAAAAAACAAATTGGATACTGTCGATGAATTGCGTTTTCACCTTGACGCCATGCAGGCATTGCTCAACCGTTTAGACCAAGAACAAGAGCCTCCATCAGAACAACATCCGCACAATGTCTATTATTTGCCGATGCTCTCTTCGCGTGTGAGTGCGGGTATGCCGGTTGGCGTGGAAGATGCTTTTGAGCACATTGACCTGATGGAAAAACTTGTCGAACATAAGGGTAGTATGTGTGTGCTGACTGTCGTGGGCGATTCTATGAAAGATGCCGGTATTTGCGATGGTGATATGCTGATTGTGGACACCCAAGCCGAGCCAAAACATGGGCATATCGTCATTGCCAAGGTCTATGGTGAATTGACGGTGAAACGACTTCTCATCCAAGGCAAAAAGAAAGTTCTTCAAGCGGAAAATCCCCTTTTCACCAATATTGATATCACTCCCCATACGGACATCGAGTTTATTGCCGTGGTTAAACATTGTATAAAAAAATTATAAGCCGATGAAACTCGTTCATATCTTCGGTGTGCAACTCTTTTCCATAAAGTGTGTTATTTTTTGCATCACCGCACAATCGTATTATGAATGAGGGATTCTATGAAAACATATCTTCGCACTATTCTGTTCGGCTTGGCATGGACAATGCAGATTCTCGGGTTGCAGGCACAATCGCTTTCCGTGACCTTGAAAAGTACGGCATCGTATCCGCAAATTTCCGCTGATTTCTTTCTATTGGACAAAGACGGCTTTCCTTTAAGTCCCGTTACCAAAGATGATATACGCATCAGTGAGAATGGTGTACAAAAAAATATTCTCTCTTTGACATGTCCGCCGACAAATACGCCATTGCCGGTGTCGGTTGTGCTAACCTTTGATGCATCTCTTTCAATGGAATTTTATGGAGGAAGTCGTTTTGGCACAGGTGACAATAATCTTACGATTGCACAAAAAGCGGGCAAAGCATTTGTTCAAGCATTTCAAATGCCGCCATCGGAATGTGCCATCACTTCATTTAATTCCCGTGCATATCTTAATGCTGATTATACTACGGATAAAACATTTCTTTCTCAAACAATTGATGCACTCACTTTAGATTATCAAACTCTCTATAATCCCGCATTTTTGGATACACGCTTCGGCGCTGTACCAATCGCTTTACGAGGTAAACATACCCAAAAAGCTATTATTTTTCTTACCGATGGAGATAATAATGATTTTCGTACTTTTAATCCGCAAAATGTGATCAATGCCGCAAATAATGCCGGAATAAAGATCTTTTGTATCGGATTACGCCTTC
>JAYRWZ010000512.1:0-3548 GCA_041917875.1 Chloroflexota bacterium
ACCGCGATATTCAAATTTTCCCATTGGAATTTCTGTTTCTGCCGACCCGGGTATGTCGCCCGAAAAAGCAGTACCATTACTCATTGATGGCATTCATCGCTATAATGATGCTGGCGTGGACTTTATCGAACTTAATGAAAGTTGTCCCAATACCGAGACTATTGTGCATCATCATAAAACGATTGATCCGGATTTAATGCATCGCTTAGAAAATATTGCAAAACATTGCATAGCTTTACCGCAGCACACAACACCTATTTTTCTTAAATTCTCCAATGATATTGACAAAGAACAATTATTCACTCTTATTCATAGCATGAATGAGCTGGGTTTTGCAGGAATCAATATTGGCAATACTTCAACAAAATATTCACAATTAGAAAATTCATTCCATAAAAAAGACAAAAAAAATTTCCAATATTTTTATACTACATTCGGTGGAGGAACAAGCGGTGCGCAGCTTAATTCGCAATCCCTTGATCTGTGTTCTCATGCTCTTGAAGTTATGCCGGACAATGCCACTATGACTATTATTCGGACAGGCGGTATTGCTTCTGCTCGTGATATTATTGCTTCAAAACAAAAAGGTATTCCATTACAACAATGGTACACTGGATTTTTTGATGAATTTGCTCACAAAGGTAATAAAGTATATTCATCCGTTTATTCTCAACTTTAATTATTTTTTATTTATGAAACTTACATACTTAGGTCACTCTGCATTTTTACTCAATACTCTTGGTAAAACAATTCTTTTCGATCCATTTATTTCTCCCAATCCCAAAGCGGCACATATTGATATTGCGACAATTAATCCCGACTTTATTCTCATCAGTCATGCACATTCCGATCATATTGCCGACCTTGTGACTATAGCCAAACAAAGCAATGCCAAAGTAATAGCAAATTGGGAAATCACCCAATGGTGTGCTGCTCAAGGGCTTACCAATTTTCACCCTATGAATACGGGTGGAAAATTCGCTTTCGATATTGGTACTGTTCACGCAACCGTCGCACAACATTCATCAAGTTTTGCCGATGGTGCTTATGGAGGCAATCCTATGGGTTTTATTATTCAAAACCAAGAAGCTACACTCTATTATGCCGGCGATACTGCTCTCACGCTCGATATGCAAATCCTCGCAAAAAAATTTGCCATCAACTCAGCCATTCTTCCCATCGGCGATAACTTCACCATGGATTACAATGATGCCTTAATTGCAGCATCATATATTAACTGCAACAATATCATCGGTATGCACTATGACACTTTCGATATGATTATTATAGATCATGACGCTGCAATTCAAAGTTTTGAACAAGCGGGCAAATCACTTTTCCTTCCTTCTATCGGGCAAACATTCGATATATGAAAACTTTTTTTAC
Source organism: Chloroflexota bacterium (assembly GCA_041917875.1). Lineage (GTDB taxonomy): Bacteria > Bacteroidota > Ignavibacteria > Kapaibacteriales > UBA961 > UBA2353. Next base: position 1,387 of record JAYRWZ010000512.1, read on the forward strand.
CAGTGGCTTAATATTGCTTACTATCGTTTTTGTCGGCTGTAATGAACAAGCATTTAAAAAACAGGCACCCGGATCGGAACAGCCCGATGAAACAATAGTTTCTTCGGAAAATAACTTGGATTTTTACAATAATTGTCCCTTGGAAGGCAATGCAAAAAGAAAAGATATCCTTGCTTTAAATCGCCTAAAAAACAGGTACAATTTTCCCAAAGAATCCGATTTCGTCAAAGATATTACCCTTCAATCTTTACTTAAAGACGGCGAAGACTCCGAGCGTTGGACTCCACACCAAGCAGTAGAAATTATCGGTTATGTCTCCGAAGTGGTCAAAGGTGGCGTTGAAACATGCAATTGCAAAGCAACGGACGATGAAAACAGAGACACGCATATCGAAATAATGGACAACCCCATGGCAGCAGAATTTAAAAATCCGCTTATTGCTGAAGTTACTCCCAGATTTCGATATATTATGGCAAAAAAAGGAATTGATTGGTCAACAAGAACTCTCAGAAAAAACTTCAAAGGGCGATGGGTAAAAATTCAAGGATGGTTGTTTTATGACACAGAGCATGCCGACGAAGCCGACAATACAAAACCCGGAAGAGAAAGAAATTGGAGAAAAACTGCATGGGAAATTCATCCCATCACATCAATTGAAATTGTTCAACGACCCCGATAAAATTATGTTTACTGGACTTATAGAAGAAATTGGCACCATTCAAGCTATACAAAATATAGCCGATGCAAAAAAAATCACGATACAGTGCAAAGCCATACTCGAAGACATTACTATTGATGCATCCATTGCCGTCAATGGTGTATGCCTTACCGTCATAGAATTTACTCAACATTCTTTTAGCGCAATAGCCATAGAAGAAACTCTCAATAAAACGGCTTTGGGACAATATACCATTGGTTCAAGAGTAAATTTAGAGCGAGCAATGCTTAGTTCAACACGGTACGGAGGACATATTGTCCAAGGTCATGTGGATTGTACCGCGATTGTAACAAACATTATTGAGCTGTCAGCAAGTTGGGAATATCATATAGAATTCCCGTCACAATATGCGGCACTTATAGTCCATACCGGCTCTATCTGCATAAATGGCATCAGCTTAACTGTCGCAGAATGTGGGTTCAATACACTCAAAGTGGCAATTATTCCCCACACCTATACCCATACAACCATCGCAGACCTTGCAATTGGCGACATTGTCAATCTTGAATTTGATATACTCGGAAAATACATAGAACGATTAATGAATGTCAAAAAAACTCGGCAATGAACAATACATCAGCCGACATTAATTGTACATTTGTGCTGCATACACAAAAGAGTACTACATCGCTCTTGATAGCTCGCGGTACTCATCGTGAGCTATGGCGCACTACTTAACAAACTCAAAATTTATTTGCAATCTTGCAAAAGTTCATGTACTTCCACATCGCCAAGTTCGCTTGCTTTCTTAAAATCCTGGCAGGCACCTACTTTATCGCCAAGTTTTTGTTTAACAAGCCCTCTGTTATAATAAATATCAGAATCATTAGGATCAAGTTGTATCGCTTTAGTATAATCAGTAAGCGCTCCTTTATTATCATTTAATGACTCTCGGGCATTACCTCTATTATAATATGATTCCATAATTGTTGAATCAAGTTCAATTGCTCTTGTAAAATCTGCTATCGCTTTTCGATTATCACCTAATTTTCCATAGGAATTTCCTCTATTATTGAACAAATCAGCATCTTTAGGATTTAACTCTATCGCTTTGGTATAGTCAGAAATTGCATTTCGATATCTCCCAAGTGAAAAATACGCGAGGCCTCGATTGTAGAATGACACAGGATCTTTGGGGGACAACTCTATCGCTTTCGTATAATCAGAAATTGCTAACTTTACCTCTCCAAGTGACTCTCGGGCATTACCTCGGTTATTGTACGCAGGTGAATATTGGGAATTTAACTCTATAGATTTTGTATAATCTGCAATCGCTTGTGGATAACGACCAAGTGCATTGTATGAGATTCCGCGGTTATAATATAGCATAGAATTTTTTGGCATCAATTCTATCGCTTTGGTATAGTCAGCTATTGCTGCTGTATGATTACCTGCTTTTAACTGCTCATTTCCCTTATCAAAATACTCCTCTGCCGTTTGAGAA
>JAYRWZ010000513.1:0-6871 GCA_041917875.1 Chloroflexota bacterium
TCAAATTGCTCCCAAGACGAAATTTATAGGATCCTTTGCCGTTGCCAATCAATTTTTGCACTTAATTACTCGGAATGATATAAATTTACCGACAGATTTATGGTTTCCTTCAACCAAGACCATATTGCCGAGTTATTCAACCCAGGGCATACTTGGTATAGAGACATTATTCGGTGATAATAATTCTTATTTATTCAGCGTAGAAGGATATTACAAAGATATGCGTAATCTGTATGAATATCGCGACACGGCATCATTTTCATTATTATTGCCTTTAGAATCGCAATTTACTCAAGGTCGGGGCGAGGCGTATGGTGTGGAAGTGTTTTTGAATAAACGTCTCGGAGATTTTACGGGCTGGGTTGGATATACATTATCATGGACGCGCCGATTTTTCGATGAATTAAATAATGGCAATCCATTTTGGGCGCGATATGATCGCCGTCATGATGTGTCCGCCACATTTTCTTATCGCTTGACCCCGTCTATTGAATTTGGTGCGGCATGGACTTTCGGGACGGGTTTTGCTTATACGATGCCTGTGGGGCAATATGTGATGCAACCGTCGGGTGACAGATTTGGTCAGGGTAGTGAACGCTATCTTTATACCGAGCGCAATGGCTACCGTTTGCCGCCTTATCATCGCCTTGACCTTAATTTTGCATTTAAGACCGAGGTTTTTGGCTTACCGTCGCAATTGGTTCTTTCTATTTACAATGCCTATAATCGTCAAAATCCATTTGCGCAATTCGTGGACAAAGAATATCAGAGCGATGGTACTGTTAAGCCCGTTTTGAAGCAATTTACACTTTTTCCCATACTTCCCGTTTTGGCGTGGAATTTTACTTTTTAATGAATTATGGCAGAAGCAATCATAGGGCAACAAGCTCCGAATTTTATATATACTTCCGAGCAAGGACAAGTGTCATTGTCTTCAATGGCAGGGCGCGGTATAATTCTCTATTTTTATCCCAAAGACGATACGCCCGGATGCACGCAACAAGCTTGTGATTTTCGGGACAATCTTGATGAGTGTATGCTCAAAGGTTATACCGTCATCGGCATAAGTCCCGACACAGAATTATCGCACAGTAAATTTTCCCGCAAATATGGTTTGAACTTTGTTTTAGTTGCCGATACCGATCACAGCATTGCCGAGTTATATGGGGTATGGAAGGAAAAATCTCTTTATGGCAGAACATATATGGGTATTGAACGTTCAACATTTATCATCAATGCACAGGGCATACTTACCCATATCTTTCGCAAGGTGAAAGTGAAAGGTCATATACAAGACATACTTGCCCATATTGGTTAATGTGTACTTGTGTCATAGTTGGCTCAAAATGCAGTGTTTATGGCTCTTGTGCGGGATGTCGGCAACAGATGCAACAACAAATCAAGAGCGAAAAAGCTATGCTGTTCCCAAATATATCTCTATTTTTGCAGTCTAAAATTCGTAAGGAAATGCCATGCGGCTATTCACTGCTTTACTTTGTTCGGCTTTCGTTATATTAGTGTCGGGTTCACAAGTCCTTATAGCACAGGACGATAAGCTGGAAGAACTCGGTTTTGAAGAAGCAAATTATGTGGAAGAGAAACCCCCGTATTTTGCCGTTGGCGGCGGTTATATAGGCACATTCCAATTCATGAATTTTGATGAAGTCAATAGATTGGCGGGCGCTTTTGGCGTATCAAATTTTGAAGGCGGTATCTTTTGTTCGGGTGTTGGCGGCATTGCGCCGGTGCTTATAGTGAAAAATCTTCGGGTGAGTGTGGGCGGCTATTCCGGCAGTTTGGTGCGCGAGGCAAAAAAGGTCGATACCTCATTGACAATGACCGTCGGCTCATCCATCAATACTTTTGGTTTGGATTATGCTTTTCAGCCGCTCAAAGGGTTGGCAATATTGCCGGGAGCATCGTTTGGGTGGGGCAATCTGAATATTGAAAGAGCAGTATCAACACAAAGCGTTGATTTCGATAAACCGGCCGCTTCGGGCACGCAAAGTCTCAGCCGACTTGGTGCAAGCTATATATTTGTGCAACCGAATTTGAATATAGAATATGCCGTAACCCAATTTGCGATGATACGTGCAAGTGCCGGCTATTCATTGAGTTTTATGGGTGACTGGCAAATGAATGGTACGGCTGCGGTCAATAATGTTCCTAAAGCATTAAATGCCAATGCTTTAACTTTGCAATTCGGCGTATTTGTAGGGTTGTTTAACTAAGAATACAATGATGTAACCGGGCTCGTAGCTCAACGGTTAGAGCAGCGGACTCATAATCCGTTGGTTGGGGGTTCAAATCCCTCCGGGCCCACAGTAGATAAAGCCCTTTGTATAGTCTGGATTATACAAAGGGTTTTTTCTTTGCTTCCTATCCGAAAATCTTCATTTTATTTCATGGATTTCTTTGTTCGAGTAATAGTATTCTGTTTGTGCATCGTTACGGCTTTCGGAGCGGATAATGATTATGTGACGATAAAAGCCAAAGCCCGCGAAAAGACCGAAGATATATTCACTCGCTATGAAATAGACAATACTCCTAAAAACAGAAATCTTTTCAAGAAAATAAACGGTAATATTACTATACCGCGCAATGATGTTTTGCTTGCCGGCAAGAACTATGCTTTGCCCGTGCGCATTGTCAATTATGCCGGAGAACCGCTTACGGAATTATTGTCCTTGACAGGCGAGGGCGATGCTGCTCTGATCGAGCAATATAATGATCGCATGAAAACAAAGGGGCTAAGGCGCGATGATTTTCGCATAACCGGCAAGTTATGGGTTCCTATGTGGCTTACGGGAACTTCAAACCAACAAACAAAAAATAAACGTTCCTATCATCGCATATTCGGTAAGGGCTATGCGGTTGTCGAAAAAATTGACAATATGTTGGAAGGGCAAGTTTTTTATATTGATCCCGGGCATGGCGGTCCCGACCCCGGTGCCATAGGGCATCGCGGCAAACACGAATTGCATGAAGATGAGTATGCGTATGATGTGTCTCTACGTTTGGCGCGCAATTTACTGCGTCACGGTGCAACGGTATATGTGATTGTGCAAGAGATGAAAGACGGCATTCGTGACACTCGTTTTCTTCATAACAGCGATCGTGAACGATACTATGGCGGGCAAACCATAGCAAGAGGTCACCGTGAACGCTTAGAGCAAAGAGCTGCCATTATCAATACATTGTATGACAAACATGCGGCAAAGGCGGCAGCTCAGCACTGTGTGATCATTCACGTGGATTCACGCACAACAACCGAACGCATTGACATATTCTTTTACCATGCTCCGGGCAGCGAGCGCGGTAAATCAACGGCTGAAACATTATTGCAAACATTGCGCGATAAATACAATCAAGCACAACCCGGGCGCGGCTATAATGGCAGTGTGGAAGGGCGCGATTTATTTATGTTGAACCACAGTAAACCTGTCGGCACATATATTGAACTCGGTAATATAAAAAATCCTAATGATCAGGTGAGGATTATTGAACCGAGAAACAGACAAGCAATTGCCGATTGGCTCTGCGACGGTTATTTGGCTCTTATGCAAAAATCCAAAAAATAATATGAAACTTATACCAAAAAACCCTTTATTCCGTGAAAATATTCGACACCATTTGAAGCGTCAAGAATTTATGAAATTATGTCGCTGCGAATTAGTAACCATCGAACCCGGTTATGTTGTGGCAGAAATCGAGCTTGATAGTATTCATCAACAACAAATCGGCTTAGTCCATGGGGGAGTGACAGCCACCATTGCCGATGTGGCAGCGGGGTTTGCAGGATTTACACTTGTCGGTGAACATGAGCATACCGTCACCGCCGAAATAAAAATCAGCTATTTCGCTCCGGGATTAGGCAAGAAACTGCGTGCCGTAGGTACGGTGATAAAACCCGGGCGTTCTATGCACTTTTGCGAAGCCGAAGTTTATATTGTCGCAGAAGATGGCACCGAAAAACTTATTGCCAAAGCAACAACAACAATGGCAATTATAACCCCAAAAAATCATGGTTTGTCTCTTGCTTGAACCATCGTATGTTTTATACACGGAATTATACTGCGATTACAGTGATGTTGAAGATAACTGATTTGGGAATATTCAGTATTTCAAATCTTTGCACTTCAAGGGAATCAATCATAAAAACATCGTTAATCTTGGGATAAAAAACACCCAAAGCACGCTTCCAAAAGAGAAAAGACGACAATAGGGCGAAAGCGTTTGCTGTTCTCAATAACGGAAAATCATCGCAATATGCATAGTGTACAGTATCGGCAAGAAACTATAATAAGAAAACAAGGTACAGCGAAGTTTCGTAGTTTTGAGAACATAAATGTGCATAGAGTACTCTATGAACTGCGGTTCTATGCTCTATGACAGAAGTGTATTGAAAAATAGCACATATCATAACATTCACTTGAATCTATGAGAATAGACAAAATAACAATTAAAAATTTTAAGGGCTTTGTTGATGAAACGTTTGAATTGAACCCACACTTTACAGTATTCATCGGCGATAATGCTAAAGGGAAGACCTCGATTTTAGACGCTCTTGCCATTGCTGTCGGAAGCTATCTGCGCGGCATAGATGTCGCAAAACATGAAGCGCGCAGTATTGACAAAAAAGAAGTCAGGGTCAAGACTATTGACGGGCAGCCAAAACCCCAATTGCCTGTAGAAATTGAAGCCTTCGGAACAGTAAACGGGATACCCATTAACGACGGTTGGAAAAGAACCGTCAATAATATTACCAAAAAAACAACAACAACATTTGCCGATGCCAAAAATATTGAAACCACAGCTGCGCAAATGTTGCAAGAAAGCAGATTAAAGGGAAAAGTAGTTCTTCCGGTTATTGCTTATCATGGCACCGGACGTTTATGGACTGAACATGAAGAAAAGAAAACGCCTTACAAACAACAAGGTGAAGGAGTTGAGGCGGCTTATATACGATGCTTATCGCCAAAATCCTCAAGTAAGGAATTTCTTGCTTGGTATAAAACCTATGAAGATGAAGTCAATAAATTCGGCACCACATTGGACAAAGAATTGCTGGATACCTTTAAGAAAGCAATTGTTTCCATTATTCCCGATCATCGCTGGTCGGATATGGCTTATAGTTTTAAGGATGAAGATTTAATTGGAATTTTCAATAATGATGGAAAAATTGACAGACTGTTATTCAGTCAATTGAGTGACGGATATAGAAATATGATAGGAATTGTTGCCGATATTGCCTATCGGTGTATAAAGTTAAATCCGCACTTAGGAGCAGATGCCATACGCAAAACGCCGGGCATAGTCCTCATTGATGAATTAGATCTGCATTTGCACCCCAATTGGCAAAAAAGAATTATTGCCGACCTTAAACATGTTTTTCATGAAATACAATTTGTAGCAACCACCCACTCTCCATTTATTGTGCAAAGTTTACGAGCAGATGAGCTTATAAATTTAGATACTGTACATGGACTCGACAATGACCCCAATAAATACAGTGTTGAAGAAATATCAGAAAATGCAATGGGGGTGAAAAATGTAAAAAGAAGTAATCAGTTCTTCGAAATGAAAGAGAAAGCTAAGATGTATTTTCAACTGATTAAAAATAATGCTCCCGAGCAGGACAGAAAAAATGCGAAAAAGCTTTTAGATGAAATTAGGGTTAATTTCAGTAATGATCCTGCTTATGTGGCACTTTTAGAATCTGAGTTTCCTAAAAAGGCAGAGTAATGAGACCTGTTATTATATCAATAAAAACAGATGAACACGGTTTACCGATGGAATATAAACCTTACACGAAAGCTAAAAATGAACTCGTGGATGAATTGGGTGACTTTTGTTCATATTGTGAGAAAAAGGTCAATAAGTCCTCACTACATATAGAGCATATTTTTGCAAAAGCAGCAGCTGATCCGGATGGAAATGAAAAATACAGACATTTAGAATATAGATGGGACAACTTTTTATTGGCATGCTCTCATTGTAATAGCATAAAAAGAAATAAAGACATTGCTCTGACTAATCCATTTATGCCACATCTCAATAATATTGTTCATTGTATTGAAATCATTGAAGGTGGTTTGATTAAAATTACCGATAATGCTCAAGACAATACCTTGCATCGTACAATTGCATTTATTGAGTTGGTTGGGCTAGACCGTGAACCCTCCCATCCCGATTTTTCAGAAAAAGATGACCGATGGCTATACAGATATGAAGCACAAGATCTGGCAAAGCGTCAATGTGACAAATATAATGCTCGCCAAGTTGATATTGATACAATTATTGAATTGGCTAAATCCATAGGTTTCTTTTCGGTTTGGTACTATCAATTTTTGGAGCACACAGAAGTCCTTCATGCTTTAATACACGGTATTGTTGTCAATGAGGTCAGAAAAGTACCTTTCCGAGGAATACACAAGGATTCATTTCTGCCACCCGATTACACAACTTGTCAGCGACCATAACTGATCGGCTCAAGTACTATTGTAAACAATTGCATACATGGAGAAATGTTATCTCGTAGTTTTGAATATGGAAGCGAATATCACAATATATGTTTCGCGCCGTGTATTATGCAGGAAGTATATCACATACGCATTTCAATCACGAATTTTTCGCGCTTAATATAATTTATGGATATTATTGCATTAACTCCGCATAAAGTACTCAATAAAGTTCTTTTGAAAGTCAAAACGAACAGAGCTGATATTGAATCCTTTACATCGAATCTCATGACATTATTGGACAGAACCAATGACAGAGAAAGTGAAGTAACGATACTCGGATTGTAAGCAGATTCCGAAATTTCATAATCTTATGAAATCAATTAAATAAAATAACACTTTATGTTACA
>JAYRWZ010000514.1:0-3831 GCA_041917875.1 Chloroflexota bacterium
ACCACTCCCTTACGTTGAAACTAATGAAAATCTACTGTTTTGTCAAAAAGAAAAGCAAAATCATATTTATGACATACAGCATAAATATTGTAAAAGTATCCCAAGCCATAAACATTGTTTTCTTACGACTTGGAAAAATAAAACCAACAATCGCGACACCTGCCATCATGATAACAAAAAAAACGGACAGCATATTAACATCGGCTGCATCTTTTAACAGATGACCTTTTGTATAAAAAAGGTCATCCAAAAACAAGATAACTATATTGAATAAATTACTTCCCAGCAGATTACCCACAGCCATATCTGTTGAACCCATACGGATAGCCGCTAATGATACTGCGATTTCGGGTAAAGATGTTGATGCTGCTAAAAACAATGTACCCACAAACGATTTTCCTAAGCCTGTTTCTTCAGCTATATGTTCAGCAAAATACGGTAAAGCTAAGGCAGTAACTATGATAACAACAGCAAAAAAAGCATAACGAAGTATAACGTAGCGAAGCGTATAATGTGTTGATACTTCTTCATTATCGTTATGAGTGCTCGTCGTATTTTTCTGATAATAAAATAATGTTCTTACAGCAATAAGGTAAACAAATAGAAAGGAGCAACTCGTGATACCCAGAAATGGTGTGAGTTCTAAATCATTTTGAAGATATAAATTCAAACCTGTAAGAGCAATTAACAGCACACCGAATGCTGCGGCTAAAATGTGGCTTTTTGAAACATTGCTCAATAGGGGTTTATCTTTAGGCGTAAAAATATCCATCAATGATAAAATACCCAAATTGAATGCACAACTGCCCAGAATATCACCGACAGCCAAGTCTGCCGATTGTACGATGGTTGCCGAACTGATGCCTACCATAAGTTCCGGTAGGGAAGTAACGGCTGCCATCAAAATTAAACCGATCCATGCTTTGCCTAAGCCGGAAAGATCCGCCAAAAGATCACCGTAATGTGATAGGCGTTTGCCTGCAAAAAATATAATTGCAGCACAAAGAGAAAATCCTAATAGATGTAATGCCATAGCTGATAGTAATTATGATTCGACTTTGTTATGTAATGCTGAACCATGCTCAAAAGCAGTTATGTTTTTCAACGTTGTTTCAGCGATTTCGGTCATCGCTTCATGTGTAAAAAATGCTTGATGTGCAGTAATAAGAACATTGGGGAATGACATCAAACGCAAAATCAACTCGTCTTGAATAATAAACTCCGAAAAATCTCTGAAAAATAACACATCTTCTTGTTCATAGACATCAAGTCCCAAATATCCCAAATGATTTGATTTTAAGGATTGTATGACGGCTTTGGTGTCAATCAAGCCACCTCTGCCAGTATTGATAAGCATTGCCCCTTTCCTCATGAGCTCAAGAGAATCGGTATTGATGATATGGTGCGTATGTTCATGTAACGGACAATGTAAGGATATAATGTCAGAACTTTTCAATAAGTGTTGTAAATCGGTATATTCGATACCTTTTTGAATCAAATCATCATTGCGAATAATATCATATGCCAAAACTTTGCAACCCATTCCTTTCATGATGCCGCAAAACACCGCCCCTATTTTTCCTGTACCGATTACTCCTACTGTTTTACCACATACATCAAAACCCATCAATCTATCCAAAGAGAAATTGCCGTCACGCACACGATTATATGCCTTGTGAGTTTTGCGATTGAGAGTTAATATTAATGCTAAAGTGTGTTCTGCAACTGCGTGTGGTGAATATGCGGGAACACGTACAACCGTTAATCCGTTTTGTGTTGCTGCTTGTATATCCACATTGTTGTATCCAGCGCATCGTAAAGCAATTATCTTGACTCCTGATTTGGCTAACACTTTAATAACATTAGCGTTAAGAGTATCGTTGACGAACACACATACGGCTTCGCTCCCTTGGGCAAGAATAGCGGTTTCTTCCGTCAACGGTGCGTCAAGATAGTGTATCCTATGGTCTTTATTGTTTGCATCAAAGTACGTTTTATCATACATTTGCGTCGAAAAAAATGTAATTTTCACCGGCTAAATCCTTTCCAATGTGTTTCTATACTGCACTTCCATTCTATTGCTTTCATGAAAATTATTCTACATTTATCCCCGAAATTATGCGGTTTTGGAGCATTTGGCGTTTCAAATCCTTGCGTGACATTTACCTCAACATGAAGTTTCCACAATCCCCGCAAGTATGATAGAGATTGACTTAATTACCCCTTAATATATTTTACCAAATTACGGAAAAATATCATTCGTAAGTTGAATAAAACGATGTTTTATACAAAGCGGCGAAAGGCGAGAAGGACTATGATTTTTGAGTAATTGTATAATAAACAACAAAATATGCGGAAGCGCAGCTGAGGAAACTATACTGTATAAAAATACAGAGTATTGTGCAGTGATGATTAACACATCGCTGAGAAGATTGTTGTTCTATAATCTTATGTTTTTATGTCTGTATGACTATGATTGTGCCTATGGTTACAGCTTTAAATTCATCAATATGGGAATTGTTTACGGCGATACGACATCTCGCAGTCCAATCAGAATAATGAAGCAATGGCATTATAATCCTAAACCATTGAGCAGGTCATGAACCTTAATATTACCTCCGGGAGAATTGCCGGAAATTTCGGCAAATATTTAGTCGGTGTCGTTCGGATACGAACTCCCTGAATTTTTCTGATAATTACTCTTAGTATTTTCATTATCAATAGTGTATTTTCTTCGGGGTATTTTAGTGACTCCTTCTTTTTGCTTATGTCCGACCGGATTTTTACCCAAAGAAACAGTATAACTTTTCAGCATTCTCTTTTGAAATAAGACATACATTGATCTCTCAGATTTTATGAGATGAATGCTGTCAGTCTCAATTCCTTTGGGTAAACAATATCCGAATATCGCGATTGCTTGCATAAAGTCCTATTGCCCGACAATGCTATGATTATTGTGATTAAGGCAATTTGCTTCTTAACGAGGGTAATCTTGAGCAATTGTTAGTGCGCATTATCTTCAGTTACATTCGAGTCATTGTCAGAACTTGAATGTGGATTTGCTAAATATGTTGGTAAATTTAGTCCTGCCATATTAAATAAATCATTGAGCGGTGGGACGGTTTTCATCATTCCCGACACAAAATTAGCCGTTGAGCCATTACCATTTGTTGTATTTCCCGAATCCCATACTGTAATTTTGTCAATTTTAATATTTTTTACGGCTTCTACTTGGGTTTTCACAAGTTCCGGTAATTTTTCTATAAGCAATAATTGAAAGGCTTTTGTGGGATCGCCGCCGGCAGCGGAAACGACATCTTTGTAACCTTCCGCTTGTTTTGTCAATATTTCGAAGAGACCTTTCGCTTCAGCTTCCATTTTTGCAAAAATAGCATCTGCTTCACCTTTGGCTTTTTCTCTGATTTTTTCGGCTTCTGCTTGTGCTTCAATAATTGCCCTTTGTTTTGCAATTTCCGCCGGTATGACAATATTGGCAATTTGCGTTGAGCGTTCTCTTTCCGAACGTGCCAATTCCGCTTTCTGTTCAGCCATATAAGCTGCTTCCAACGCTTTAGCTTGTTGCACTTTTTCCGCTGAAATTGCTATTCGCATAGATTCAGCTTCTTTTTCGCGTCGAAGAGCTTCCGAATTTGCTATGGCAATGCGCGCTTCATTTTCTCCTTGTATTGCAATAGCATTTGCCTCGGATGTTTTAATTCTGGTGTCTCTTTCAGCTTCAGCTTTACCAATAGACTCATCTTTTTTTGCAGAGGCAATACTAATTTCTTTATCTTTTTGAGTTGCCGCAATGCTTATTTCTCTGTCTTTTTG
>JAYRWZ010000515.1:0-3329 GCA_041917875.1 Chloroflexota bacterium
AAAAATAGTTGAATAACAGATGATTATTTTGGTAGAATCGGCATTAGATCATTATCCGTTTTCTGCATTGCACTGCCAATGGGAAATCAGAACTGGGTTTTTCAGAATATTTGAAAGAAACTTGCAAGCACTTCGTGAAAAAAGTGCTTTCTTTATTGGCCGCCGGCTTCATCTTCAATCCTTTACAGCACGATTCCCTATCATACAATCACAACAAAAAAGTGAATATATTATTCCCGTTGCATCAGACAATTATATGCCAAACAACCTTATTATTCGTGGCGATACTTATTTTCCTAATGAAACGATGGAGTGTTTTAGAAGGGCACGAAGAGAAGCCGGTGGGTGTATGATGTTTACCGACAGCAATAAAAATCCTGTGGCAATAATTCTCACACCCGATATTTCAGTGTCACATATTTTTGAAGAGTTTCCCTGTTTTGAAAACATTGCTTTATACTACTCTCACATCGTTGAAAGAACTATAGACATCGAAGCAGATATAATCCGTTCACTGTGGGATAGTTTAGATATATGCGGTAAAGCCATACTTGAAGACGAACAGTTACTCCAATCATTCCGGCGATATACCGGCGATAACAATAAAGCTATTTGCGTCGAAGGCAAAGTAATGATTGGAACAAATGTAAAAATAAGCCCACATGTTGTGTTAGACGCAACGAAAGGACCAATTTTACTTGGCAATAATGTGACAATAATGTCTCATGCAACGATTATCGGACCTTGCGCAATTTCAGATAATACCATCATTAAAATCGGTGCTAAAATATATGAGAATACAGCAATTGGAGAAATGTGTAAAATAGGCGGAGAAATAGAAAATTCTATAATTCAGGGATATAGCAATAAACAGCATGAAGGATTTGTAGGGCACACTTATATATCGGAATGGGTAAATATCGGTGCGGACACCAATACCAGTGACCTAAAAAACACTTATGCTCCGATTGACATAACATTGCGCGGTAAAAAAATAGCAACACAACGATTATTTTTGGGTTCATTAATCGGTGATCATAGTAAAACCGCAATTAATACGGCTCTCAATACGGGCTTAGCCATTGGAATTCATGCACAAATTGCAACAACAGGTGCAGTAAGAAAAGAAATACCCTCATTTTCGTTTGTTACCCCCACAGGCAATGCAATCTTTCATTATGAAAAAGCATTGGAAATTGCGAGAATTGTCATGAATAGAAGAAATAAAGAACTTAGTAAAGAAGAAATAGAACTAATGAAACAAGAGTATTCACTTTCTCACTCAACATCATGAATCGTAAAGAATTAGCTCATAAATTATACGATATTTCACATTTAACCGGTGAATTTTTATTGCGTTCCGGTAAAATCAGTAATGAATATTTTGATAAGTATCGCTTCGAAGCACAACCCTTGGTTTTGGAAGCAATCGCCGAACATCTTGCAGCACTTATTCCGGCCGGTACAGAAATTATTGCAGGGCTTGAAATGGGAGGCATTCCCGTAGTTACCGCTTTATCACTAAGAACAGGCATACCGGCAGCTTTCGTAAGAAAAAAAGCAAAAGAATACGGTACATGCAGAGTTGCCGAAGGAACCGATTTACGCAATAAAAAAGTACTCATTATCGAAGATGTCATTACAAGTGGCGGTCAAGTGGTATTGAGCGCTGCGGACATTCGGAATGATGGTGGGAACATTATTGGATGCCTTTGTGTTATTGATCGTCAACAGGGAGGTGCAGAAGCATTATTGGAAGCCAATATAACATTGTCGCCACTTTTCACCATGACCGAACTTAAACAAGCTGCCAATGCAGTATGATCAATAAAAACATTGAGGAATTATTCGGATTATTGCCGGGCTGTATCGTTCGCACGGATTCAATATCTCGACTTGTTTATGCCCATGATGCAAGTTGTTATCGTATTATTCCTCAGGCAATTGTTCACCCGTTGACTAATGATGATATTCAGACTTTGCTTTGGTGGAGTAACCGAACAAAAATTCCATTAACATTTCGTACGGCAGGCACAAGTTTAAGCGGTCAGGCTGTCACCGACGGAGTAATTGTTGATATATCACGTTGGAAAACACTTTCCATAGAAAATAACGGACATAGTGCAAGGATTTCTCCCGGTTATATCGGCGGAATGGTCAATGCGCGACTAAAAAAGTATAAACGAAAATTGGGGCCGGATCCGGCATCAATCAATGCTTGCATGATTGGTGGTATTGTTGCCAACAATGCAAGCGGTATGTGCTGTGGAGTAAACAATAATTCTTATCATACACTCCAGTCCATATCATATATTTTACCTGATGGTACTTTTGTCAATACAGAATTGGCTGATGCTGAAGAGCGACTAAAAATTGAGTCGCCGATAATCTATAATACTATTTCCTCGTTACGTTCTCTCATAATTTCTAATCCCACTTTAGTAGAAAAGATTCGTCACAAGTATAAAATTAAAAATACTGTCGGTTACGGACTCAATGCCTTTTTGGACTTTGAAAAAATTTCTGAGATAATTGGTCATTTAATGGTTGGGTCTGAAGGCACTCTGGGGTTTATTTCTGAAGTAGTTTTATCAACAATACCGGACAAACCTTTTAAGCGCACAGCGCTCCTTTATTTTAAAACATTTTACCAAGCGTGTCGAGCTATAGAACCGTTAAAATCAATAGGCGCCGAGGCATTAGAGATTATGGACAGGGCA
Organism: Chloroflexota bacterium; assembly: GCA_041917875.1. GTDB lineage: Bacteria > Bacteroidota > Ignavibacteria > Kapaibacteriales > UBA961 > UBA2353. Next base: position 2,721 of record JAYRWZ010000515.1, read on the forward strand.
TCTTTGCGCTCTGTCGAAAATGACCCGATTTGTCCGAACATTGTACGAACATTAGATGCTAATTCTACGGCGCTTCTGGTTGAATTTCAATGCGAATCAGAATATGAAGCGGAAATGCTTTGCGGAAAAGCATACGAAATTTTTGATTTATTACCGCTTATTGAAAAACCAATTCTTACTGATGACCCCTTGTTGCAGACTCATTATTGGAAAATCCGAAAAGGTATGTTCCCCACGGTTGGAGCGCAAAGGGCTAGCGGCACAGGAATCATCAATGAAGATATTGCTTTTCCTTTAGAAAATTTACCGGATGCTGTGGCAGACCTCCATGAATTATTCGCACATTATTCATATTCAAACGCAATAGTATTTGGGCATGCAAAAGATGGTAATCTACATTTTGTCATTAGTCAATCTTTTGATAATGAATCAGATAGACTAAAATACAAACAATTTATGGACGATCTGGCAGAATTAGTTATTATTAAATATCAGGGGTCTTTGAAAGCAGAACATGGCACTGGAAGAAATATTGCTCCGTATGTAGAAATGGAATGGGGACATGAATTGTATTCCATAATGAAGGAAATTAAGAAGTCTTTTGATCCA
>JAYRWZ010000516.1:0-5122 GCA_041917875.1 Chloroflexota bacterium
ATAATTTCACTGGCATATTATTCAACTATTTTACCATCTTTCATCACCAAAATTCTATCAGCCAATGAAGCTACTTGCTGACTGTGTGTGGCAACAATACAGGTTACATTATACTCTCGACGCACACTTTGCAATAATTCAAGTACAGATTCTGTATTTGCTGTATCGAGGTTTCCGGTCGGTTCATCGGCAAGTAATAGCTGAGGTTTATTAATTAAAGCACGAGCAATAGCAACACGTTGCTGCTCTCCACCGGATAATTCGGAAGGTTTGTGATCTTCTCTGTGACTTACCCCTACCCTCTTCATCAAAATTTTTGCTTCTGCAAAACTTTCAGATTTTGACATGCCGGCCAGTAATCGCGGCATCATCACATTTTCAATAGCACTAAATTCAGGCAATAAATGATGAAACTGAAAAATAAAGCCAATGTGGGAATTACGAAGTTCCGTTTGTACCTTTTTGGATAAAGTCGTATAGGAATAGGTTCCGGATTCGAGCAATAAATCTATAGTTCCACTATCTGCAATATCCAATAAACCGATGAGATGGAGCAATGTGCTTTTTCCGGCACCTGAAGGTCCGACAAGCGCGAGAAATTCGCCCTTGCTTACAGAAAAATTAATCCCTGACAACACAGGTCGGTCACCCTTATTTTCAAGAGAATAGCTTTTCGTAATATCACGAATGTGCAAAATAGTATTCATGCGTTTCTTTGTAAATCATCAAGAAAATTTCTTAAAATAATTGCAGCTGCGACCATATCCTTTTGCCCTTTTTCTTGACGCTTTTTTTTCGCTTTTTTTGTAACCGCCATTGTTACAAATGCTTCACGTGTGGAAAAAGCTTCGTCGAATTCAATAATAGGAATAGAAACACTATCACGCAAACCATCAATAAACAATGCAATTAGTTTTGCCATTTCAGTCATCTCATCATTATGCGATAAGGGAATACCAACCACCAAAACATCAATGCGATCATGGTCAAGTTGCCTGCTTATTCGTTCATATAAATCATCTTTTGTGGCATCAAAAAACAAGCGAGGCGTTACAGCAACATGATACTCATCACAAGTGGCATAGCCGATTCGTTTTGTACCGACATCAAGTGCTGCAATACGCTTCCCTTTTAAATCGGACATCATTTTTTTAAGACAGAAATTTTTGCAGCACCGGCTTTTTCTGTTGTAGCAGAAACACCTTGCACAACATAAACGCCGGTATCAACGTAATTGCCAAATTCGTCTTTACCGTCCCATACAGTTTTACGGCTTTTTGTGGAGAGTGATCGGATAGGTCTGCCATCAATTCCAACAATATGCACACCCGAATTTTCCCCTAAGCCCTCAATGGTTAGCTCGGTATCAATTCCCGGATGAAAGGGTTGAGGATATACACTGATATTAAATTCTTCCAAAGGTTTTACGGCTAATGTCGTGGCTTCCGATAATCCCTTTTCCGTACCGAAATATACCTTACCGGATTGATAGTCAAATGCAATCGCACGGACATCATTATCTACTAAGGGAGAATTTTGCACGTTAATGGTTGCTAATATTTCACTGCCATCCTCATTGAGCACAAATACACCCTGATTTGTTGCAATCCATTTATTATTTACGGCATCAACAGCAATATCACGGACAACTTGATTAGAAATAGTTTGTAGCTTAGAAACTGTCACTTTTCCACCTTGGCGAGCAGCATTCGAGGTATTATATATTACATTTAAGCCCGCACTTGTGCCAATCCACAAAAGACCGTTTTTATCAATTTCTAAACAACTTGGGCTATTATCCAAAATTGTAGAATTGCCGGTATTTAATACACCCCATACATCATCGTTCATATTATCGGGAGTATTTTTCTCATTAAAATATCCTAAGCCGTCTTCATCACGACTGGCGAACCATTTCGTACCATTTGCATCTATGACAACATCGGTATAAGTTCGCCTCGGGAGTGTTAATGGCGCAACGAATGATTTATGATTTCCTTGATCATTAATCAAGGTCAGCGTAGGACCGGGATCGCCTAATGCAAATGCCGGTACCCATGTATTATTATCTCGGTCTTTTGCTACTGTACCTGTAACGATAAAACCGGGCGCATTTTTTAACCCGACTAATGGACTGTTGGAATTTGTAAAACGAGTAAATTCGAAATCATTATCTTTTCGAAGAACACGCGTAACACCACCGCCCCAACTGCCTAACCAAATAGAACCGTCAGGAAATGCGGCAACCTTGAAAGTACCGTTTTCAGAAATGTCTTTGCGTGTAGAAGTATTAAAGTTTTTCCAAAGACCATTATCAAGAATATATGTACCTGTGCCTCGGTCACGATCGCCGGAAGCCCACAGAACGCCTGTATTATCTACACTAAGTGATGTAAACAGATTAGCATAAGGGGCTATTGGAATAAATTTTTCTTGTTTACCGTCTTTATGTATGCCTATGCCACCATTTTGAGTAAAAAAAGTAAACAACATGACAGTCGAATTAGTAATTATGGTTTTATGTTTTGCAAACTCGTGAAATGTCGGTTGAGCGATTATTCCTTTGTCTAATTGCTCAATGGTAAAAATCTTCGACATAATGACATTTTCGCCATTATTGTCAATAATAATAATATTGTCAAATTCCTCTGCTTGCTTGGTATTATATCGCACTTGCGCTATGCCGTTTTTATAGACAGAAATTCCTTTTTTATGTCCTATAAATAATGAATCACGAATGAGCGTCGCCGAATGACATTCATTATTTAATAGTCCTTGATTAGAGGTAATATTTCTCCAAGTTGTCGGATTGCCAAAAGAACTGTTTTTTAGTGAAGTGATTGCAATCCCTTGGGGTGTTACAACAACCAGACTATCATTCCAGACCAGCATTTGTTTTACTTCTGTTTGCTGCGGGAATATTCCAATTCTTTGTGCATAAGTGCCGGGCGCGCCGGAATAAGAATAATCGATGAAACCAAAATCGCCGGCAACGAATACAACATTGTTTACAAAAAGAAACTGATTAATTTTCTTTTTCGTTAAATTTTTTGCAAAGCGAATATCCGTAATTCTATTCCATCTGCCCTGCGGGGTGTATATATCAATATCACCGTTACTCGAACCAATATAAATATTTGTTGATATCGGATCATATCCAATAGCACTGCAATCCATTGAACTTAAAGCGTCTATATTTCTGAACTCATCAATATCTCCGTCTTGAGGTGAATAACGAAATACACCTCCAATTGTAGAAACCCAATAGTTCCCCTCTGCATCAATAGTGATGTCAGTTGCCGTATTCATTGAAGAATGTGAACGCCAAGAGTCCAAGCGAATCTGCGCAGTAACCGTTGCCGACGCCACCAAGCAACAACACAAGATAAAAAGGGTACGTTTCATAACAATATCCTTTGATTACGATAAAAAAACAAAAATTAGCGTACCGATTTTCTATGCTGCCTCTTCACTATTCTTATGAGATTCGTTTTTTTACTTTTGATAAACAGGTGAGGTGTTTTCTTGAACATTACCATAGACAGGGAACGACAGAGTCGGATAGTCTTGGGTTGTCGTTTTCATTTTGATTTCTCCATTATAATATCCCTTTTTTGTCGGTCGTAACTTTGCAATTAAATCAAAAGATGTTCCCTCTTTTATGGTAACATTTTGTTTCACATTAACAGTTACACCTTCCGGCAATTCAAAATCAGATAATATAATCGGCTCTTTTGATGAATTGCGAATTGTGATTTTGGATTCTGAACTTTCACCGACGCGCAACTCAGAAAAAGTAAAGTACTGACTTGGCGTAAACTGCACATCCCGAATGATTTCTGCTTTCAAATAATAAATTCTATCACGGTCTTTCGAGTCATTACTCGTAATGGTTATACTTTTGGTTAAATTCCCATTGTTTGATCCAATATTCAACTCCACTTTAATGCGAGCAGTGTCGCCGGGTTTGAGCTTATCTTTATCAAGCGGCGCCGTTGTGCATCCGCAACCGGGGCGAACTTGAGTAATATGTAACTCTTCATTTCCAATATTTCTGACAAGTATCGTTGCTTTTAAGGGATTTTGCCCGGGTCGTACTTTGCCCCAATTGTATGTGTCTCCACCGACGATTTCCATCTGAGGTTGCGCAAGAGCTCCAACTGTCATACATAATGCAAATGCGATAATGCTGAGAAATGTTTTCATACGAGAATATAGTAAATTTATGGTAAAAAAATTACAATCGCCATTCAAACCATGGTAAAGCATATTGTAGAGCTACACCGGCGCATAGATCCAATGAGCTAACGTTTGAGTTTTTGATTGACGAATGTAAAGGCAATCCGATTGCAAAATACGGTGTTGCATACAATCCATTACCCATATCAAGGTCATAACCGATTTGAAGTTTAGGTATAATCAAAAATGACGCTACGCTTACATCGTCGGCGCTGCCAAAATTTTCACGCGACACTCTGTCCGACGGTGCTGTGATTTCACCGTATTGCTCAGTCAATGTGCCGACTGAAATATTGGCAGAAACACCCAATGAACCATGAAAATGCGATGAGGCAAGGCGATGTTTGTAAAAGCATTCTGCAAACATAACAGTTGCAGAACTCGCTAAGACAAACTGATACTGAAACTGTGTTTCTATGTTTTGTTGGCTTGTAGTGTAGGTTCTTTCATCTTTGAAGGAATATGACCTTTGTTCAAATCCTGCATTCATAATCCACGAAGAAAGCCCACTTTCATTCCAGCGCTCAACACGGACGGAAGCACCAAGCACATTTCCCGATCCTTTTTCATATTTGCCGCAAAGTGGTGTTACGGTACTTTGTAAACCATCGGACTGGATGAATGAATAACCTCCAAATAAACTGACACCTCCAAATATATAAGGATATTGTGTTGGCTTTCTCACATCTGTGATCCAATCAAATCCCTGCGATGTACTATCACTGTGCGTCATAATGAATATAATAATGACAATGATTGTCCGAAAAAGCGTCGATGAATATTTCATTATTCCATTCAATGCGTTATTGTCCTACAATAAATGAACGCAATTGATGAAACAGCCCTGCTTGTAATTCACAAAAGTACACACCCTGCGGTAAAT
>JAYRWZ010000517.1:0-1738 GCA_041917875.1 Chloroflexota bacterium
AAAAAAAGTATTATGTGAATATTTTAATGATTCATATATTTGGCATGAGCCAACATTAATATGGTTGCAAGAGTTTTATGAACGTCGCGGCAGACCATTGACTGAGCGCAATAAACTACAGGCTTTTTTACCCTCTGCGTGTGAGGTATTATCGAATGAAAGGGGAACTGCTCCGGGTATGCTTTTCCACAATGATGGAACTATTTGTATTTCTATGCCCGGCGTACCCAGAGAAATGATGTATATTATGGAACAGCATGTTTTCCCGCGTATTGAACAACATTTTGTAATGCAAAATCAAACGAGAAATATGTATAGAACTTTGATGACAATCGGCGTTGCAGAATCCGACCTTGCCGACATGATTGGCGATGTAAGCGAATTTCTCGACGCACATTCATCGCTCGCATTTTTACCTTCCTACTCAGGGGTTCGATTACGTATTGGTGCGCACGAAGTACTCACTGATAAAGCTGTTGAAATTTTGAATTCGCTTGAGAAAATTCTAAGGCAAAAAGTCGGTAAGTTTATCTATGCTTCCGATAATATTTCCATTGAAAAGACAGTTGCCCGATTATTAACCGAAAGTGGTGAAACCGTTTCCGTAGCAGAATCCTGCACAGGTGGAAAAATTGGTGCTGCATTAACGGATTTACCCGGAAGTTCCGCATATTTTATCGGCGGAGTCCTTGCATATTCTAATACAATAAAAGTGCAGGAATTAGGGGTAAAGAGCGCAGAGATTGAGCAATACGGGGCTGTGAGCGAAGAAGTAGCATGCGCAATGAGTCAAGGGGTTCGAAATAAATTACAAACTGATTATGGAATTGCTGCAACCGGAGTAGCAGGACCCGACGGTGGTACCGATGAAAAACCTGTTGGAACTGTATGGATTTCTCTCTCTACGCCGTCAACGACTATAAGCAAACGATATATTTTTGGTAATGACCGAGCAGCAAATCGTGACAGAACCGTAGGTGCTGCTTTTGATATGCTGTATCGTTATTTGAGAAGTAGGAACGATGACAATTCTGGCAATTGAATCTTCATGTGATGAAACAGCGGCAGCGGTAGTGAAAAACGGTGCCGTTCTCAGCAATATTGTTTCTTCGCAAACAGAGCATTCAGCGTTTGGAGGGGTGATTCCTGAAATTGCCTCACGGGCACATTTACGTATGATTGCGGCTGTTGTGGATGAGTCTTTATCAAAAGCGGGGCTTTCACTTGCCGATATTGATGCAATTGCGGTGACAACTTCTCCCGGGCTTGCCGGAGCTTTGCTTGTTGGAGCTAATTTTGCAAAAGGGCTTGCTCTGCGACTGCAAATTCCTCTCATACCTGTCAATCATATTGAAGGGCATTTATATTCGGGATTTTTAGTCTCGGAGAAAATTGAATTTCCCTTTATTTCTTTAGTGGTCAGCGGTGGGCATACTTCATTGTTCTATGTTACATCATTTCATGAATATTCAGTGTTAGGCTCAACGCGCGATGATGCCGCCGGCGAAGCCTTTGATAAAACATCGAAGATGCTCGGATTGGGCTATCCCGGAGGTCCGATTATGGATAAATTAGCAAAAAATGGTAATCCAAGTGCATACACTTTTCCGCGTGCAATGATGCAGAAAGACTCACTTCAATTCAGTTATAGCGGATTAAAAACCGCGGTACGTGTGTTTTTACAGCATAATTATCCCGAAGCTGATTTCCATGATAATATTCACAATATTTGTGCTTC
>JAYRWZ010000518.1:0-2065 GCA_041917875.1 Chloroflexota bacterium
AAATCCTCTTCGATTATTTCTTCCTCTTCTCCGAATTCATCATCAAATTCATCTTCTTCATCAATTCCGTATTCTTCATTATAGTCCATTTCATTATCGTCTTCTTCGTCATCTTCATCGTCTTCATCTGACTCAAAGACAAAGTTTGGACATAGACCGTCTATTTCTTCGGCTAAAGGGATGACAGCATCATACCACGCTTCATTGTATGTTTCAAGCTTGTCATAATTAAGCATGAAAAAACTCCTCAAATTACCCCATATATCGTTGGGATGTACGCCGTTTTCTTTGGAGAAACGGAAACCATGACTTATTTGACCGCAAAAATGCAGTTTTTTATGATTCTATACGCATATTTTGCAAATCTAAAGTATTTTTGTAGTACAACTAACAGAACACACTATGGAAGAATCAAGACAGCAACTCCCTCGAAAATTAGGGCTTACGCAAGCAGTAGCACTCAATATGATAGACATGGTGGGTATTGGTCCATTCGTTGTACTTGCTTCGGTCATCGGCTATATGAATGGACCTCAAGCACTTCTTGCTTGGATCGCCGGCGCACTTTTATCTTTACTTGATGCTACCGTCTGGTCAGAGCTGGGAGCAAAGATGCCTCACGCTGGCGGCAGTTATGTTTTTCTCCGTGAACTCTACGGTAAAGAGACAACAATCGGAAAACTGCTTTCTTTTCTCTTGATATGGCAAACTATGTTTCAAGCTCCTCTCGTTCTTGCCTCAGGTGCTATCGGATTTTCGGAATACGCATTATACCTGTACCCTTTCTCCAAATGGGAACAAAAAGCGATTGCGGGGTCGGTAGTACTGATTATCGTAGCATTGCTCTATCGGCGCATAGAAAGTATAGGCAAGCTGTCCGTGATATTGTGGGTTTGCGTCATAGGAACCATACTTTGGTTAATTGGCAGTGGATTTAACAACTTCTCTACTGACCTCGCTTTTTCATTTAATCAAGAATCTATGGATTTGTTTTCATTAGTTTTTTGGGCCGGATTAGGTCAAGCCACAGTCAAAACCATGTATAGTTATCTCGGGTATTACAATGTATGTCATTTAGGCGCAGAAATACAGAATCCGCAAAAGAATATTCCACGCAGCATGTTTATCTCAATTATCGGAATAGCACTGTTGTATTGTTCGATGCATCTGAGTATTGTTGGTACAATTCCCTGGCAAGAAGCGAAAGAATCAAAGTTCGTTGCAAGTTTATTTTTTGAAAAAATTTATGGACATGAAACTGCAGTTGTCGCAACCGGACTTATTTTAGTTATAGCTTTTTCTTCACTATATGCTGTTTTATTAGGTTATTCGCGTATTCCCTATGCTGCGGCACTTGATGGTAACTTTTTCAAAATATTTGCAAAACTTCACCCAACAAAAAGTTTCCCTTATATTTCACTTATCTCTATAGGAGCAATAGGTTTTGTTTTTAGTCTATTGTTTAAGTTAAAAGATGTCATTTCAGCTATTCTGGCAATGAGGATCATTGTACAATTTATTGGACAAGCTGTGGGATTGATTTTATGGAAGAAACAACATGGCTCAGGAACATTTCCTTGGAAAATGTGGCTGTATCCCTTACCCGTTTTCATCGCAATAATCGCATGGTTGGGGATTTTCTTCTCAACCGGTTCTCAATTTATGATTGGCGGATTTATTGCTATAACTCTTGGCACTCTCGTATATTTTTCGTTTATTCACAAAAAACATTAAACTACTATTATGAAAACATTGTACTTATTATCATTTTTTGTTATACAAACACTGTTGTTTGGCTCTGATACCCCCAAGGTATTATTAGTCAATGCTCATCCCGATGATGAATCGGGTTGTGCAGCAACTGTATTTAAAATTACCAAAGAGATGAATGGCATTGTTGATCTGGCGGTTATTACAAACGGTGAAGCCGGATATAAATATTCTACATTAGCAGAATCAATCTATGCTGTGGAATTAACAGATGAAAAAATCGGTAGGAAATACTTACCGGACATTCGCAAAAAAGAACTCAAAGCCGGTGGCTCTTGGGTTGGAATCAGAAACT
>JAYRWZ010000519.1:0-9453 GCA_041917875.1 Chloroflexota bacterium
AAAACACCTTATGCGCGGCAGTGTAAGTGTCACCATAGGCATAGAGCATACATCAGGTAAGAATGCGCCAATGGTGATTAGTGAGGATGCGGCTTCGGCTGTGTTCCAAACATTGGGTGCAATCAAGAAGAAATTGAAAATCAAAGAGCCGGTTACATTGGAAAATGTCCTTGTGTTCAGCGAACAATTATTAGTGTCAGAAGCGACAGATTTGTCGGAATCGGAATGGAAAGTAGTGAATAAGGCACTGCATAATGCTCTTCGTGACATGGACACTATGCGCAAAAATGAGGGTAAAGAACTGGCTTCCGATCTGCACAAACGAATTAAGCTGATAGAAGAATCGCTCATCATTGTCGAAAACCGTGCGGCGAAGCGTGTGCCGGAAGAGCGTGAGCGTTTGCGTGCTCGCATCGGTCAATTATTCGAAAGTGATGAAATTGATGAGCAGCGATTACAAATGGAAATTGTCTTGCTTGCCGATAAATTAGACATTTCTGAAGAATGTGTGCGCTTACGCAGCCATATCAAATTTTTCAATGAAACGATGAAAGGTGTTGATGCCGGACGCAAACTGAATTTTCTACTCCAAGAAATGCACCGCGAAGTGAATACTATCGGATCCAAAGCAAATGATGCCGAAGTAGCGCATAATGTTGTTTCAATGAAAGAAGAACTTGAAAAAATGCGTGAACAAGTTCAAAACATCGAATAAGTGATAGCGAGCAGATGAAATCTCAACATAAACAGCTTATTGTACTTTCTGCTCCGAGCGGTGGCGGTAAGACCACAGTCGCAAAGCACTTATTCACAGTGTTTCCTCAATTGACATTTTCAGTGTCGGCAACCACGCGTCATATACGTCCGGGAGAAGTGGACGGAAAGGACTATTATTTTCTGAGCCATGAAGAGTTTCAACAAAAAATAGTTGCCGGCGATTTATTAGAATATGAAGTAATATTCGGTAATTATTACGGCACATTGAAATCTTCAGTGCAAAGGGCATTGGATCGCGGTGAAGTCATGGTTTTTGATGTAGATGTGAAAGGGGCTCTGTCATTGCGAAAAGCATTCCCCGATGATACTGTATTGATATTTATCACACCACCCACGATGGATGAACTTGAAAAAAGATTGCGTTCACGTCGCACGGAATCGGAAGAGCAGATATCGCTGCGTCTGGAGCGCGCGGCAATGGAAATGGGGCAATGTTCAGAGTTCGACAAAGTTATTGTTAATGATAAACTAACCGAAACTTTGCATGAAGCCGAAAGTTTTCTAAAAATAATTTTAATGTAACAGATACCACTATAGAGAATATGAAGGTTATCACAATATCTGTAATATATAAAGCACTTATATCTTGTTTGGGGTGCTTAGTCATTTTAGGATACACGTCATCGTCTCAACATAGCAATCATAAATTGGTTACAATGACTCCCTCGCATACAGGTATCAATTTTGTAAATAAGATACCTCTTCCATCTTTTTTTCATAATCAAGATTTTATGTTTGTTATTACAGGCGGAGGTCTGGCGGCTGGTGATGTGAATAATGATGGGTTAATAGATCTGGTATTTACGGGTGCATATACTAAAAATAAATTATTTATTAATCGAGGTGATTTTCGATTTGATGAAATAAAAGATGCGTTATATGATACGGATACAATAGGAATGTCTTTTGGTGTATGTGTTGTAGATATTAATGGTGATAAATGGAACGATATATATATATGTAAGTATGGTTATGCTCCTAATAAATTATACATTAACAATCAAGATGGTTCATTTACCGAACAAGCGAAAGACTATGGGTTAGATTGGTCGGGTAATAGTATCCAATCCACTTTTTTCGACTATGATAATGACGGTGATTTGGATATGTATTTAATTCTAAACGGAAAATTAAAAGAGGGGTATCGGCATGGTGGTGATCATGATAGATTTTTCCGTAATAATGGGAATGGTACATTCACGGAAATAGCGGAGCAAATAGGAATACGAGATAAAGGCTATGGCTTAAGTGCAACTGCTGCGGATATTAATAATGATGGCTGGGTTGATTTATTTGTAGCACAAGATTTTGAGCAAAGAGATTTGCTCTATATCAATCAAAAAGACGGTACTTTTAAAGATATGGCATCATATTCTTTCCCACATTGTAGTTATTTCAGTATGGGAAATGATATTGCTGATTTTAATAATGATGGTCTGCTGGATATATTTTCTGTGGATATGTTGCCTCGCGCTTCAGAAAGGCGTAATACTCAATTTGGTATCATACCCATATTCAGTCCTACATTCGATTCATCTCAAACTGTGAAAAATGTACTTCATCTCAACAGAGGTGATGGTACTTTTTCCGATATTGCATATTTATCTGGTGTTGCGGATACCGAATGGAGTTGGACAACATGGTTTGCTGATTTGGATAATGATGGATATAAAGATATCTATGTAACAAATGGTTTAGCTCGTGAAATTATGGATCGCGATGTCAATAGGTTCGGCGATAATCATAATATTGATTTTACGACAAAAAAAGGCATGGATGAATTAGTGAAAAAATATCCTCAAGTCAAGATCAGTAATTTTCTTTTCAAAAACAAAGGTGATTTACGTTTTGAAGATGTCACGGAACAATGGGGTATGACCGAATTTGTGAACACTAATTCCGCTGTGTATGCCGATTTAGATAATGATGGTGATCTGGATATTGTACAAAACAATTTAGATACTATACCTTCTGTTTTTAAAAATACGACGGCTGAACAAAAGCAAAGTAATTTTTTACGATGTATTTTAGAAGGAAAAGATAAAAACACTAATGGACTTAATGCAAAAGTTGTAATTCGTACAGGTAACCAGATACAAATGCAAGAAATGACAGCTGTTAGGGGGTTTACGAGTGGGATTACTGTGCCTTTACATTTTGGAGTAGGTCAAAGTCGTAGTATTGATGAATTAACGGTCACATGGCTTGATGGCACACAACAGATATTGTACTCAATCCCTGTTAATAGAACTATAACATTATCGCAACGAAATGCCGTTTCACCTTCTAATAGTTATAGTACAGCTAACTCGATATATTCAAAGCAGAAAAACAATAAGAGTATTGACCCAAAACGCGAGAAAAAACAGATAAAATTTCATGAAAGAATACTTTCAGATAATTTTATGCGAACAGAGCGTGTTCACGATGATTTTTTCCATTGTCGTTTACAACCCAATAAACTGTCAATGAATGGTCCTGCTGTCGCTGTTGCAGATGTCAACAATGATGGGCGAGATGATGTGTTCTTGGGTGGTGGTGAAGGAACTTCACCAATTATTGCCTTACAAGGTCAAAATGGTGAGTTGACAATGTCAATACAACGCTCTCTTTCAGCCGATTCCATGTATGAAGATCAAGGCGCGCTATTTTTTGATATTGATATGGATGGCGATGAAGATTTATATGTGGCAAGTGGTGGTAATGAATCGGTCATAGATGAATTGCAGTTTAGAGAAGACAGAATATATCTTAATGATGGCAAAGGTAATTTTACCCGTTCTACCCAGTCGCTTGTGATGGATATCAATGGTAAAGGAAGCAGTTCTTGCGTTGTTGGTGCCGATTTCGATGGTGATGGAGATATAGATATATTTGTCGGAGGAAGAAATCAGCCCGGAGAATATCCTAAAATACCTCGAAGTTACTTCCTTTACAATGACAATGGAATCTTGCGTGATGTGACAGATATGGCAGCTCCGGAGCTTCGGTTTGTTGGCATGGTAACTTCTGCCTTATGGACTGATTTTGACAATGATGGAGACCGTGATTTGATTGTTGTGGGAGAGTGGATGGCACCGACAATATTTGTCAATAATGGTGTTAGTTTGGATAAAACTATTGTTTTGGACTCCCTCTACGGATGGTGGAATAGTATCAATGGGGGTGATTTTGATAATGATGGAGATACCGACTATGTTCTTGGTAATTTAGGCTGGAATTCACGATATAAACCTACGAAGGAGTCTCCTGTACGTATGTATGTTCGCGACTTTGATCATAATGGTAGCAATGATCATATTATGACACTGATGAATAAAGATAAAGAAGTCGTAGCACGATTACGCGATATCATTGTGCAACAGATACCGACTATTCAGAAGAAGTTCCCTAATTACGCTGCCTTTGCAAAAGCCAGTATAAGAGATATATTTCAACCTTCTGATATTGACTCTTCATTGTGTTTAACGGCAACAACATTTAGTTCTATGATTCTTGAGAATAAAGGCAAGAAAGAGTTTACAGCACATGATCTTCCTGCTTTGGCTCAAATGTCTCCATTGTATGGTACAATCATCGAAGATATAAATGATGATGGGTATGTTGATCTTGTAGGTACAGGTAACTTTTATGGTCCTGACTTAGAAATGTGGCGATATGATGCAAATAATGGATTTGTTCTGTATGGCGACGGAAGAATGAGTTTTACGGCAGAACCTTTTGATAAACCAAATGGTTTTACTACTAAAGGAGACACACGTACTGCTGCTATGATACGTAATGCCTCTAGTCATATGATAGCAATTCTTGTGAGTGTCAACAATGGTATGCCTCAATTGTTTGATACAGGTATTCATTATGCGGACTATGATGTGTCGTCATCTCATCATCAATCATCCATGGGTAAGATACTTTCTTTAACAAACAAACAATTGCGTAAAGTCGAACGTTATTGGGGGAACGGTTATTATAGCCAATCACCGTTTTTGAGTTTGAAGTCAAAATCAATTAATTCAATAAAGCCATATGGGAGTAGTAAGAAGAAGTAATTCAACTTTTTGGGTAGTTGCTTGTTTTTTAACAGTTTACTTTGCTTTTTCGGGCTGTTCGTCTGTCCCGTCAGGTAATGAGTTTGGCACAGGTATGTGTGATTGTGTTGTCCGTGCTAAGGGGAATAGAGGGGTATTTAATCAGTGTGTATCCGAGCTTTCTCAACAAGCTGTTCCGTTCTTTAACAAAAATGGGGTAGATAGTAATCAAGCGCGACGTACATGGAAAAAACAAATGGTTACATCAAGTAGGGGTTGCCAAGAAGAGCTAAGAACAATGGGCATTGATCTTGATGCTATTGAAGAAGATTGGACTAAAAAGAGATGACAGAGTTTTGGCATTACCCTACACATTGCGGAAGAGTAGTACCAAAATCTATAATATTTTAATCTTAAGAGTTAAGTAATTTGTGAGTAGTTAGACAAAATATGTATATTTTTGTGTCCAATTCAGAAATTCTTTGTAAATTTCGTACAACTTTCTTTTTTTATATATATTTTAAAGGACACTATTATGTTTCGTTCACTACTCTTTAGGGTATTCTGTTTCTTACAGATTACTCTTATTGTGGGCATATTGTTTCCTACGCGCGGGGCAGCTCAATGTACCCCCGGTATGGTAAATAATGGTTGGGGAGCTTCAATTATAGGTGTTTCTATTGGAACATTGAATAATCCTACACCTGCTCAAGAAGGCGTGTATAACAACTATACCGCAAGTGTAGCCGCACCAACAATTTTGATGGGTACTACACAAACATTGACCATTATCAGTAATGACCAGTGGTGGGGCAGTTACGGTACGGTGTATATTGATTTTAATGGAGATAACACATTCGCTACTAATGAGAATGTGTTTCAATGGCAGAATCAGGGTGGCACAAATCTGACTAATCAAACAGCCGTTAATTTTCCTACGACACTTACACCCGGGGTAAGAAGAATGAGGGTGATGTATTCGGCAAACTTTGGTTTTCCTATCCCGCCATGTGGTACGGGGATAACTGGTGAAGCCGAAGATTATAACTTGAACATTACACCCCCTACTCCGGATCCATCACCGGTCGCTATTGTATTAGCCAACCCGGGAAGTACATCGGCGATAAGTCCGCCGGTTGGTGCAGGTACTTATGATATAGGTTTCATTCTTCAGAATATCAGTGGTGGTGCTTTGGCTGCGGTTACGGCTAATTACACCATTACCGGTCCTCAAAATTTGAGTGGGTCAGTAAATTGGTCAGGGAATTTACCTGTTGGAGGTAGTGTTTATGTTCCTTTGGCATCAAATATTGTACTTTCTGATCCTTTACTTCCTTATTCTGTTTCAATTAACTTAACTAACTCAGCCGGTACTCAAGGTCCCGGTGATGGTAATTTAGCAAATAATTCTTTATCCGGATTTGTTGCTATGGCTCTCAATGGTAGCAGTGATCCGCTTAATCCAAGTATCTATTATGTAAGTGGAACACCAGTTCCCGGTCAATGGTTTGCCAATCTTACGGATGTTGCAGCAGCATTAACATTCGGTGGTATCTTAGGTGCTGTTGAGTTTAGAGTGCGTCCGGGTACTTATAATGAACAAATGGTTATCGGTCAGATTTCCCAGACAGTGCAGGGTATTCCCGGAAGTTCGCCTTCACGTCCTGTGACATTTACTGCAGATGCAGCAGCTGGTGGCAATGTCAATAATGTTGTTATTTCATCCGCTAATACATCCTTAAATAACCATACAATCAATCTAAATGGTGCAGACTTTGTTACTTTCCGTAACTTAACATTTGCTATCAATACTGCTTCAGCAGTTGCCGGTCGCAATATCGTATTGCGTAACGGAACAAGTACGATTACCTTTAACAATTGTCGCTTCCAAGGTCGCCCGAATGTAACAGGATCCAATGTCGACGCTTTGGTTTACTCTGAGCCATCGTCAGTTGTCACAAACTCTGTGGTCAATCTTACGATTACAAATTCGGTGTTCACAAATGGTGCATTTTCATTGTTTTTAGATGGCGGTACTATTACAGGACCAATCCATTCAGGTCTTTCTCTTACAAATAATACGCTCTCAAACTTCGGAACAACAGGTATTTATATTCAGCGCTTTACCGATCCGCGCATTAGTTATAATACCATTTCCAATACATCTTCAACTTTACCGATTATAGGTATTGATTTGAATCTTATTCTTAATGGTGGGGTTGTCGCAAATAATCGCATCGGATTTACGAGACCGGGTGATGGTATCCGCACAGCAAACAATAGCACAACAGCAGCAGCTCCATTTTTAATTGCCAACAATATGATTAATATCGGTAATGGCTCAACAACCGGTACTAATGGTATTAATCTTACTTCATTCAGTAATGGTAATGTTTTCCATAATACAGTACATATTAATGGTCCTACAGGATTTCCATCCTCTGCAGCATTTAACGCAGTTACTCTTTCAGGCACAACACGTATTGTGAATAATATATTCTACAATCGTGGCTCAGGTTATGGCTCAAACTTCAATTCACTAGCAAGTACAACCCCAACCCAATCAGATTGGAATAATATTTTTACAGCAGGTGCATCTGTTGGTCGTCGTTCGTCCACAGATTTTGCTACAATAGGTACATTTAGATTAGGTACATTTGGAGCAAACTCAGTATCAATACCTTTGAATTTTACGGGTACTTTATCTACATTCCTTACTCAACCCATTACTCAGTTACGCGGAATTAACAGCTACAACAATACGGCAGTAGGTAATGTTTCTGACGATGTCAATGGTACAGCCCGTATGGCACCTCCGTATATGGGTGCTCATGAATTAGTACCGGTGGTGACATTTGCTTCCGGTCCCGTTGACAGTACATGTACGGGCGGTGATATTACTTTACGCTCTCGTCCGATTATCCGTACTAATATAGATGGTGTTCAAACGACAATCTATGATGCTGCATCGGGTACTCCTGCTCCCTCATGGGTAAGTTTCCGTTGGTCCAAAGGCGGTTCGCCATTATTTGATCAACCGGGCAAAATCAGTGGCACACGCAGTATGGATTTAACCATTGCTCAAACAAATTTCTTTGATGGTGATAATTATTCAATGATTGCGACTATTAAAGATGGCGCTGCATTACGTGATAATCCCGTAGATACATTGTTTTATGCATATTCAGTGACAGTCAAAGTGAATGAGCCTGTAAGCATCAGCCGTCACCCGATGTCACAAGTCGTATGCCGTGCAGGTGTGGTGAACTTGAATGTTATCGCATCTCAAGGTACAATATGGGGTTATCAATGGTATAAAGATGGTCAGCCCTTAGTAGATGGTAATAATATCTACAATGCACAACGTGTAGAAGGCAGTAAAACGGTAAACTTGGTATTAACCGGAGTGGATTATCAAGTAGCGGGTCGTTATATGTGTATGCTTACAACCTCTTGCGGTGCAAGTTTAGTACCGACAGAAGAAGCGATAGTGTATATAGCTCGTCCGACACAGATAGCAACGGCACCATCGAATCAAGTAGTAGGCAATGGTGGCACAGCCCGCTTTGAGGTTAAAGTTGCCGAGATAACCGAAGGTCCGAATGTAGCCCCTGTCAAATACATGTGGTATCGTGGTACGACTCAATTAAAAGATAGTCCACGCATTAGTGGGGCTAACAGTTCAGTGTTGACGATTCGCAATGTAGGTACAGCTGATGTAGCGAGCAATTATTATGTTAAAGTGATAGGTGCTTGCGGCGCCGATTCGAGTGGTTCATTTGGTTTATCGATAGGCTCTATCACAATCAATACCCAACCGTCAAGCAGCGATGTGTGCGAAGGTCAAGAAGGTACATTGAGTATAGATGCTACTCCTAATGGTGCTCAAGGTTTGAGCTTGGGCTATCAGTGGCGCAAAGGCACAGAAGTATTGGTTGAAGGCGGTCGTTACAGCGGTACTCAGAGCAACACATTAAAAATCAGCGGTGTTATGATGAGTGATATGGGCAATTACAATTGCGTAGTGAGCTTGAATCCGGGCGCGATAGTATCTGTAGTATCGAACGATGCAGTATTGACGGTTAAAGAAGGCGTACGAATCACAGCACAACCTCAATCGGCAGTGATATGTGAAGGGGCAGAAGCGACGATGAGTGTAAGTGCTACAGGCGCGGGTAGCTTGAGCTATCAATGGCAGTTAAATGGCAATGACATCGTAGGCGCAACAGACAGTATGTTGAAAGTAGCAGCAGTATCGGGCACAGATCAAGGCAACTATAGAGTAGTAGTTACAGGCGATTGCGGCAGTGTAAGTTCATCAGTAGCGATGTTACGCATGAAAACTAAGCCTGTTGTTTATGGTCCAACAGAGAACAAATTAAGCATCAAAGCAGGTGGTTACTTACGCTTGGCAGTAGCGACAGCGAGCGACCCGACGACAAAATATCAATGGTATCGCGGCAGCACCGCCATCACAAATGATTCGATATCGAATGCGATTTACTCTAAATTTGGAGTAGGTGTAGGCACAGATGCAGGCAAATACTATTGCCGTGTAAGCAATGATTGCGGTTGGACGAACTCAGATACGACAGACGTTACGGTAACGACGGAAGTATCGAGTGTAGAAGAAGAGAATGCGCATGGA
>JAYRWZ010000520.1:0-2039 GCA_041917875.1 Chloroflexota bacterium
CTTTCATATTCTTAAGTAATTCCAACAATGCTTGTGTCGTATCTCTATTCTTTTGCATTATGGGAAACAAAGCATTTAAAATTTGTAATTCTCGTGCATGATCACCTCGCCAACTTGCCGGAGCATTCTCACGCATTACTTTATCTATTTCTAATGCTAAATTAACATTCTCTTCTGTATAAAACGAAGGGGATTCAGCAGTAATAAAAGGTCGTGGTGTTTGTGACAAAATACCCGGCAAATTATTATAAATAACTAATGCTTCCAGATTTCCTTGAAGCCTTTCAGGAACATTAAGGAAATTCTCTCCATTTTTCATTTTTTTGATTAATTCTTCTGCTTTTTTTAAGAAATCTTCATAATCTTTTGCGCTTTGTCTTTGTTGATCAATTAGATCATTTAACAATTTTGACATTTTATCATAGAACATCGGATTTGTGAGATGTTCTCTTATAATAGTTTGCCTAATATTATTTACTATACATTCAGCTATAGCTTTTTTTGACAAATTATTTTTTTGATTAATTTTCCTAGCAATTGCGTCATTGATACCTGTTTCTACAATCATTTCGACAAGGGAATACTTATCAAGTTCGCCCAAAGGATCAACAGGATCAGCTTTAATGTAAGTATTTATCAAATGTCTCATATCTGCTTCAAAAGGTTTTATATCAAGTTCTTCAGCCGAATAGTTTTTAATTGTTTTGCGAATTTCAGCATAAAATTCAACTTCTTTTTCTATCATAACAACTTCATCGTTTGAATATCCTGCGTCAGACAAATAATTTGATATCGCAGCAAATGATCTAACAAAAGTTACAACAGATTTATAAAATGTAATACGTAGAGGCTCTGTCTCACTTAATGATTCCGGTGTGTTTGCTTTACCGCAGAAATACGCAATAAACTGTTCTATGTTTTTCGGAGAAGCAACAGGTTCACAAAGATATTTGAGTGCCTCTCTGGCAACATCTAATCTGTTTTTTCCTTCAACAAGCCATTTTTTTAATTCTACATTATTTTCTTTTGTGCTACCATCGTCAGTATCTAACTCTTCTGATGTGTAAACAGCAATAGCTTCTTGTACATCACTCAATAATTCCTTAAAATCTACAATATATCCATAATCTTTGCTTTCTCCGTCTAATCTATTAGTGCGGCATATTGCTTGAAATAAATTATGATCATGTAATTTATCATTATCTAGATAAATATACGAGCATGATGGAGCATCAAAGCCGGTAAGTAACATACTCACTACAATCAATAACTTACAATTCGCGGGTTCATCTTTGAATCGTTTTTTACATTCTTCTTCGTATTGATTGGTAGTTTGATTATTTTGCAAAACATATCTCGTATATGTATCATATTTAAATCGTTCATCGCCATTAGCTGGTTCCCGGGATATAGCATTGTGATTAGGTTCATACGATGTGATAATGCCACAGTACTTTCCAAAATCTGTTTCATAAAACAATCGGTAATAATGACAGGCATCGTAAATAGAAGCAGCCACCAAAAGAGCTGTACCTCTGTCATTATTAAGTCTTGGACTATATGTAAAATCCTCAATTATACTTGCAATGATTCTTTGCTTTCGCTCACGTGCACTCATCAATTTCTCCATATTAGCCCATGATTTACGTACGATTGCTTTTTGATAATTATTGAGGTTCTTCGTCCTAAACTCAAACCAATTATCAATAGCTTCTTGCGAAGTTAATTGTTGAGGTACATCACGAGCTTCGTATTTCAAATCAAGAATAATACCATCTTTTACGGCTTCATGAAATTTATAAGTATGAATATTACTGCCAAAAACTTCTCGTGTCGTTTGTTTATCTTTTCGTAATAATGGAGTACCCGTAAATCCAATAAATATTGCATGTTGTAACCATCGTTTCATTTGTTTGTTCATATTACCACCTTGTGTACGATGACATTCATCCACAAACACATAAAATCTACCATTTACATTTGGTAATTCACCTTGCAAATCTGTTGAGTCAAATTTATGGATAAGAGCACATAATAAA
>JAYRWZ010000521.1:0-4096 GCA_041917875.1 Chloroflexota bacterium
ATGCTTCAAATACTTACGGTTCAATAATATCACAACAATTATTATAATCCGGGCATAATTTTCTGCAAATATTTTTTTAGTTGGCTATACCATACTTTGGGATATTTCATTGAAACCGCAAGGCTATATGCTTTTGCTGTTGAGTACCATTCATAGTTTCTTGTTATCCATCGTTCATCAGGTTGGAAATTATTCTTTTGTCTATATTCATCGGCAAGTAAAGGATTTTCAATTAACTGCTTCAATGAATATGGATAACAGATATTAGCCATTGCATCGCACACAATCCATTGTCTGTCTGTTGCTTTTTGAATTTCGCACACGGTGTGAGTATCCCATTTTTTTTCACCTCTTCCAAATGGAAGCCCTTCCATGCGGAATGTTGCGACTTTTGCATTAAATCCATAATATTGAGCAAGAAACTTCGCTGCACGTGAACTGCTACCACATAAACCATAGCCATCACGTAAAATTTGTTCCCCATCTTGCTGATCATTATCTTGTGATGGAATAATGTGATGGTAACAATAATCGGCAATTTTTTCAATTCTTTGCCATTCAGAAATTTGTTTATTCACAATAAGGCATTGTTCCGATATTTTATGATATGAAGCTGTCTCAAAGAGAGAACTGAGAGCCTTTCCCAAAAATGTTAGATTATCACACAGAATAATATATTGACAATCCGATGTAGCAGGTATATTTTTTAGAGTGGTATATATGTCTTGGCTGTCATCTTTATGTGAAATAATGATACAATCGTAGGGATTATTATTTCCAAGGGTATCGGTCAACTGTGCTGCAATACAATGTGTCAGAAGCCACTTTTGTACTGATTGATAAAGTTCATTCGAAACATAGATATTTTGTCTATCAATGCTTATATGTTGTTTTAATTGCTTAAGAATAGCAGGATCAATGTGACGAACCATGTGACGTTCTTGGCAAGTATGTTTGAGTAAAAACAATAAAGGCGAAACCGCAAAAGGAATCGCCTTTGAATTATTGTGCCAAATATAACAGACGTTATTATTCGCTTTTGGCAGCAGCTGCAGCTTTTTTAGCTTTACGCTCTTTACGTTTTTCTTTATTGACAAGATAGCGTTTAGCAGCATTTGCTTTATGTTTTTCAACAGACTCTTCGATAACTTCCGGAGAAGCATTTTTGAATCCTAAATGGCGACGTAACAATACGCCGTCATAGCTCAATAATGCATTAACCACATCGGTTGGTTGTGCACCATTATTGAGCCAATAGAGAGCACGTGAGTGATCAATATTGATTGTGGAAGGCGAGG
Source organism: Chloroflexota bacterium (assembly GCA_041917875.1). Taxonomy (GTDB): domain Bacteria; phylum Bacteroidota; class Ignavibacteria; order Kapaibacteriales; family UBA961; genus UBA2353. The sequence continues at coordinate 1,299 of JAYRWZ010000521.1, forward strand.
TAAGCGGATTAAAATATCCGATACGCTCAATAAATGCACCATCGCGGCGTGTGCGACCGTCAACTGCTACAATATCATAAAAAGCAGCTTTTTTGCGACCTTTGCGGCGCAAACGTAGTTTAACCATGGAGATACCCTACTCTGGTTTAATTGTGAATAAATCCGGTATTTCAGCGTCTGAAACCGGTTGGCATTTTGAAATTACGCATCTTAGATGCCATATTTCCTTTTGTCATCATCTTCATCATTTTTTGCATGTCCTCAAATTGCTTCAACAAACGATTCACATCTTGAATTGAGGAACCGCTGCCGAGTGCAATTCTGCGTCTGCGTCCGCCATTGATAATTTTGGGATTGGAACGCTCTTCTTTGGTCATGGAAAAAATGATTGCTTCTACTTTTGAGAAAGCTTTATCGTCTATCTGTACATTTCGCATTGCCGAATCCATACCCGGAATCATTCCGAGAAGGTCTTTGAGCGAACCCATACGTTTAATTACTTTTAATTGCTCTAAGAAGTCTTGAAGATTAAATTCATTTTTACGAATCTTTTCTTCTAATTTCGCAGCTTCTTTTTCATCTATTTCTGACTGCGCTTTTTCAACAAGAGTGAGAATATCACCCATGCCTAATATACGCGATGCTATACGCTCGGGATGGAATAATTCGAGAGCATCAATTTTTTCGCCGATACCGACAAATTTGATTGGTTTGCCAACCACTGTACGTATTGAAAGGGCAGCACCTCCACGCGTATCACCATCAAGTTTGGTGAGCACCACGCCTGTAAGATTTAATCGCTCATGAAATGCCTTTGCGGTATTAACGGCATCTTGTCCGGTCATGGCATCGCACACGAACAAAGTTTCGACCGGATTGAGAAGTTTAGAAATATCTTCTACTTCATTCATCATTTCTTCATCAATTGTCAAACGACCCGCTGTATCCACAATGATAACATCACGATTATATTTGCGGGCATATTGGAGTGAATCAGATGCTATTTGACGCGGATTGGCATTTTCAACCGTAAACACCGGAACATTAGCTTGCTGACCCAATACTTTAAGCTGTTCAATAGCAGCAGGGCGATAGATATCGGCGGCAACCAATAACGGTTGACGGCCTTTCTTTTTCAAATAGACTGACAGTTTGCCGCAAAACGTTGTCTTTCCTGAACCTTGCAAACCGGCTACGAGAATTATTGTTGGTCCTGAACGAGCATAAAGCAATTCACTCTTCTGTGCTCCCATCAACTCAACGAGTTCATCATAGACCACTTTGACAACCAATTGCCCGGGCAAGAGATTGCCTTTAACCTCCATACCGACTGCTTTAGCTTTTATATCTTCTATAAACTTTTTGACGACTGCAAAATTTACATCCGCATCAAGAAAGGCAGTTCGGATTTCTTTTACTGCCTCTTCTATATTTTCTTCAGTTATTTTGGCTTGACCCCGCATTTTTTTGAGGGCTTGCTCAAGTCGTGACTGTAGCGATTCAAACATTGCTATTTTTGGTAAATTTCGTTCAAAGAACTGCAAAAATACGTGTTTTACTTAACCCGACAATGAATTCCAGTTTTAGGAGTATCTGTTTTCGGAGTTTTTCTTGGTGTGAAATTACGTGATATACTAAAGCTGACAAAACCACTTTGTTGTTTCTATATCTTGTTTTAGACTATCTTACTTCGTATCCGTCTATCGTACAATAGCAAAAAAAGCAAGTAGTCTCCGGATATTTATCATAATTTTGGACAGAATGGGGCAGCTTTGGGACAGAGTAAAACGTTTTGCACGTTCGCAATCGGCACAAAACAGTGCTTCATCTTTTGATGAACTGATTGATGATGAAGATGATGAGTTACGTAAGGCAATAGACGCTGCGGCTCATCAATCATCCAGTGCTTATGGGAATGAGTCGAAACGAAACGTATCGAATCAACGAACACAAACGGAAATGCAAAAGTCCTTTGCTGTTCTCGGTTTGCATGCAACAGCCACCAATGATCAGGTGAAAGCGGCGTACCGATTATTGATGAAGGAATTTCATCCGGATGCAGTAGCCAAAGAATCTTCTAAAGTTCAAGACATCGCAAAAAAACGCAGTCAAGAAATAAATGCAGCGTATCAATATATTAAGAAAATTCGCAAATTTTAAAGATTGGAATGCCATGAAAACTCGTTTGAAATATGAAATCCTTATCATTGTAGCTTTTTCGACGATAGCCGGGTTGATGTATAATGCTTTTGTCCGTGACCCCAAAACTCGATTGCCTTGGTTGCGTGAGAAAGTGGTATTATCAACGGTGACAGATGAAGATTTGTTTGCTTCTTCACCGAAATCTTCGGATTCTGTGCAATCGTTCACATCAAGTATTGATCCACCGACAAAGAGCGCAGATGTGCCGACTTCGTCGAACACACCCCCAAAAAAAGATACCGCGCACAAAAAGACTGCTCACAATGGTGTAGCGCAAATTCCGCAGACAAATGAACAACAAGAGCGAAAAGCTTTAGCAGTGACCTATCAACAAGTGCTGCGTTTGCATAGCGATGAAAGTATTCTCTTTTTTGATGCACGCAATGAACATGAATTTGCGGACGGTACAATTCCTCGTTCAAAAAATATATTTCCCTTAGATTTTGAAAAACATATTCCGTATATACTTGGCTTGCCTAAAGATGGAAAAATTGTCGTATTCTGTGGCGGTGGGCAATGTGATTTAAGCCATGACTTATCCAATAAATTGATTCAATTCGGATTTTCTAAAGTGTATATTTATTTAGGTGGCTACA
>JAYRWZ010000522.1:0-3633 GCA_041917875.1 Chloroflexota bacterium
AATAATTTCTTCTTTCGTGTTCATGAGAAAAGGTCCGTACGGAACTAAGTTTTCATTAATAGGCTCACCGCTCAATAATAAACAAAGAAAATTTTCATCAGCTTGAAGGGTGATATCGGTGCCGTCATTATTGAAAAGTACAAAATGGTTGGCTTCTGCAATAGTACCATTAATACTTACCCTTCCTTCTAATATAACAATACCCGTGTTAAAGGTCTCAGGCAGTTGTAATGTAGTATTCGTTTGTGCATTACCACTACAATTCCACACATTCATCGGTGTAAATGTGGAAGCAATACCTTGTATTCCATTATAATCACCGGCTATGATTTCAAGGACTGTATTTTTATCATCACATAGATATGTTGGAATATCTTTATATTCTATTGATTGATATTTTGGTTGCGTCATTTTATCTTTAGCAGGTAAATTGACCCATAATTGCACCATTTGCATAATTCCGCCTTGACGTGCAAATTCTTCTTCATGATATTCTTTATGGAGTACACCGCTGCCGGCTGTCATCCATTGCACATCACCTTCATGAATAATTCCACTATTACCTGCAGAATCATGGTGCGCAACACTACCTTTATAAGCAATCGTGACTGTCTCAAATCCTCGATGAGGATGAACATCAACCCCACGAGGAGTCTCCGTTGGTGGAAAATAAAATGGTGACCCATAATCAAGAAGAAAAAATGGGCTCATGCGATAGATGCCTTGATTTATTCCACTTGGAAAAAAATTGTGAACATGAAAACCATCGCCGACAGTATGAGCAGGTGGGGGCGAAAAAATGTGTTGAATACTTTTTTGCATAATATTTACTTTGTGTGATTTAGTCAAAAAAGGAAAAAATCAAATGATGATTTTTCAATTATTTTTTTTCTTGATCTATCTTTAATGTCAAAAAGATGAATTGTATTGTTTATATATATATCAAGTTCTGTTGGTTTTGCAGTGACCGTTGAAAATATACATGTTCCTTCACGTGAATTTGTATTCAATTTGAGGAATAGCTCTGTATCATTATTCTCAATCAATGTACTGAAACTATTGTCCTGAAGAGAATATAACAATAATCTTGTTTTTGTTATTTGATTTTCTCTTTTTGTAGAAATGAAAGCAATCGAAGAGTTATCTGCGAATACAGGTGAGAATACAGCTCCTCCGGTCGAAGCACAATCAATTTCTTTTTCAATTGACCAAGTATTTGTACCTACAAGAATGATTTTGTCACGTTTTACATTAACAGCCATGAGGTATTTGCCATCCGGTGACCATTCAAACCATGTTCCAAAATCATACATATATTTTGTATCAATATCTAATTTTTTAGTGAATGTACCATTGAGGGAAGAAATATACAACTCGTCCTTACCGTAGCTTGAACTTCCTTCACCACCGAAATATACAATATATTTACCATCCGGTGAAATTTTGAAGTGTTGTTCTGTTGCAACCTCTTCGGCAAGGACAATAGTGCTGTTTGACCCTAAACTTCTCACAACAAGCTTTTTATTCTGCAATAGTGTTGCGTTTGTATTGGTTGAGTCAATAACATAGACTATGCTTTTAGCATCCGGTGTTAAAGTCACATATTGGTAGCTACGGAAGATGTTTTTCGCAGGGTTGCTCTCGGTCGAATGTACAATCTCGGATTTATTCGTAAGGAAATCATAAATTTCAATTTGTGAAAGACGTTTCTTCAATTCTGTGTTAAAATATGATCGAAGATAGACTGCTTTGTTCTTTTCCGGCTTAGAAAAACAGTAAACATTTCCGCTTACAAGAGGTAATTGAGATCCGGATTTCAGATCATAAGCATAAATAATAAGATTCGTATCTTTTTCATTTATGCCGAAATTGTAGATAACCTTACCTGATAGAACAGAGTTGTTATTCCCGTCATCAGGAGTGGTTGGATCTTGTTTTGTACATGAAAGAAGTGAAAAGGAGATAAACAGGATACTGAGAATGTGTAATGCAGAAATTTTCATACTATGCAGAAAAGTTGATTGATAATTTAGTACGATCAAAATTACGATTTTAGAGCAAATGTACCAAATTATAGCCCATAAAGGCAGTGATATAAGCCAAAACAAATGTATAAGTAAATGCGATTATGGACCATTTCCATGAACCGGTTTCTTTTTTTATTATAGCGATGGTTGAAACACATTGCAAGGCATACACATAAAACAACATGATACTGATTGCTGTTGCAAAAGGAATAGTCTGTTGTAAAATTGTTCGCAACTGTGCATCATTCTCAGTTACATCGGCACTATAGAGTTGCCCCATGACGGAAACAAATACTTCGCGCGCAGCAAAGCTACCAATAACTCCGATAGTAAGTTTCCAATCAAATCCAAGCGGTTGAAACAATGGCTGAATGGTTTTTCCGATTTTACCTGCATAGGATTGTTCTAATTGCAATCGTTCTGCTTGCAAGGCAGCCGTACCGGTTGGGATATCAGCTTTTGGAAATTCCGTTAATGCCCATAAAATAATTGAGAATACCAATATTATGGAACCCGCATTTTTGATAAATTCTTTGGAACGGTTCCATACAATAATCAATAAAGATGGCAATGTGGGCAACCTATATGGTGGAAACTCCAAAAGGAAGGGGAGTGTTGCGCCACGGAACATGGTCTTTTTGAAGAGCAGAGCAATACACAACCCGCTGATAGCCGCCAAAAAGTATAACCCTGCAAGAACAATCGCTTGCAATGAAAAGAAACCACCAATGACAACGGAAGGAATACATGCGCCTATGAGTAAAGTATAAACAGGTAAACGTGCACTGCATGTCATCAATGGGGCAATCATAATTGTTGCCATCCTGTCTTTTTCAGAAGGAATTATGCGAGCTGACATAATACCCGGTATAGCACAAGCATAAGAACCTAAGAGCGGAATAAATGATCTGCCTTGTAATCCGAAAATACCCATTAAGCGGTCAATCAAAAATGCTGCCCGCGATAAATAGCCGCAATCTTCAAGAAAAACAATGATAAAATTGAGTAAAATAATCTGAGGTAAAAAAACAATAACACTTCCAACTCCGGCTATCACTCCGTCTGTGATAAATTCACGCAATAGAGAATCGGGTACTGTTGAGCGAATTACATCTTGTGAATATGAAAAAAGCGATTCAATACCTGTCATGAGTGGTTCAGCCCAGGTAAATATTGATTGAAAAAACAGACCCAGAACCAAAAGAAAGATAACCGGACCACCAATCGGATGTAAAATAAATGAGTCTAAAACAGCCGTGATTTTATCTTCTTTTATGGTAAGAACTTGCGAAATAATGTCACGTACTGTTTGATGTCTTTCTTCAATATTCGCAGATTCGAGAACAAGAGGTTTCGGAATGAGAAATGTATCCTGTTTATATAAAGCATCACGTAAATCTTGTAATCCTATACCTTTTTTGCCAACCACGGGAATGACGGAAACACCTAAAATGTGTTCGAGAGAAATATCGTCCAATGAGCCATTTCTTGCTTTAATTTCATCAATCATGGTAAGAACTGCTAAGGTAGGTAAGCCAAGTTCAGCAATAAATGAAAACAAAAACAAGCTTTTTTCTAAACTACTTCCGTCTAAAACAACAATTAC
>JAYRWZ010000523.1:0-4328 GCA_041917875.1 Chloroflexota bacterium
ATCTTCAAAGTCTAATAATTTGGAATCAGCCGGCACTTGCCAAGCAAAAGTGATGCGAGCTGTATCATTGGGTTGTACGCGGTCTTTATCTATTGACACGACAGAAAACCCTTGCGTACCAAGTCGAAAACTTGTGGAAAGTATCCGCAGTTCAGCACCACCTTCATTCCATACTTTACCTTGTATTTGTTTATAATCTTGTGGACAAAGAATGCTATCGAATTGCACAGTATCTTGACAAATTGCTACAGGTCCCTCGTCAATTTCAACAATTTCCGCAGCAGCTTGCGACATAATTCGGGCGGGAGCCGCAGCAAATCCTGCATTGACATATCCTACATTACTTTGGGTTGTTACTAAAAAATATAATGTTTCGGGATAAGCATTTCTATCGGTAAGATTAACGGTATTTGACCAGCTTGAAACGCTTCCTTGCGGATTTTCATTCACCCTGTCTGTTGACCAAGGTTTACCGAATGGCTTAAAATAATTTCGTGTAAATGTTTGGAGGGCATTATTTGTACCTTGATAAATAAATGAGACTCTCTGCACTTTACTCGAGAATCTTTTTGATTGTGGACCTCGATACACAGAAATTCCTGTTGGAACGGAATTATTCGTTTCAGCATCATAGCGCACCCGTCCTTCACCACCGTCCGGAATCGTATTGTTACCCAATCCCCCGCCAGTGACATCCGTGACCACATTATCAATAGCGGTTTTTGAACAAAGACTGATGGAACCGCCCGAGCCGCTGCCGCCTTCGGGAAAATTATTAATGCCGTCGGCACCTTTAGCAGTAATTTGCAGTCTGCTTATCTGATATGCATAAAGACGTATTGCCCCACCGCCGCCACCGCCTACGCCGGAACAATTCGACGGAAGATTGGGATTACCGCCGGCACCGCCGGCACCGCCGGCCATTGGGGCTATTGGTTGATTACCGACAGCTCTTCCGCCGGTTGCACTTATGCCCTCACCATCGGTTGCAAAACCGCCGCCGCCGCCCCTTGAATTTTGTCCCGCACCGGATGCACCACCAAAACCGCCGCCCGGGATTGTAAAGCCGTCCCAACCCGCGCCGGAAGTACCAAAAGGATAGCCCGTACCGCCACCGGCATTTTCATAAGCATTTGTTATCCCCGGTTGTACATTATTCAAAGAAGCACCTATTGCCGAGCCGCTGCCCGCGGTGTATGGTGTATATTCACTCGTTATGATTGGTATGGCGCTATTATTTCTACCACCTCTGCCGCCGGCTGTAAAGCCCAGACCACCCGGTTGTCCAAGATTAGAAGGCGCATCACAAAAGCTACCGCCGCCGCCGCCGCCGCCCGGACCGCCATTTTTACCGGATGCATCAACAGAGATAATGGTGCCGCCATTAAGTACATCACCGGTAACAATACCTTTGACTAATAATGTAAAAGGCAAATACCCTTGATTACCGTCCCTGTATGGGTCACAATCATTCGTAGAAACAGTATAGGTGCCAGTGCCAAAAAATACATTATATGAGTCTTGTTTGGGGTCAGATGCTCCTATCAACATGGCACCGCGTGGAGAGCGTTTGCCCAAAAGTCCTTGTCCTAAAACCCTTTCATTGATAGAAGCGGGATTTACTTCAAACGGTCTGACTATATAAAATGTATCGGGTTTGGATGCTCTGCCATCAATCTCCACATGGATCGGGATACGAAACTCTTTGTTTAACTGAGACCAGTCCCATGAATTGGGATACAGAGAAGGTTTTTTCATATCGGGATGGATAAACAACTGCGTTGCTATCATTCTGCCTTCATGACTTACAATCAGCGGTCCGATAATCACTTTATTAGTGTCGAGCGGATTCGTACATTTCACCCTGATGCGATCGCCGGGATTATTGAGATAGATCATCGCATTAAGGTTATCATCCGTGTTGTCGGCTCCAAATGTACCTATCGCATCATGTTCTGCAATAAATTCGACATAGGTATTCATACCCGGCGTGCCTATATCGGGAATCATATACGCCAATCGAGGATTTTGAGCATAGAGCTCTACAGAACCCCATAGCATCAATAATAGAAAAAGTGACTTTCTCATCACAATCCTTAGATGTGGTAAAATGAGGAGAGTTTCTACGTTCTCTCTGTGAAATTTACACAAAATTAAACGGATTTGCTTTATAGGGCAATGGTATTCCATGATTAAAGTGATTGTAAGGATTTTTATGAAGATGTTCTTGCTGTGAAAGCATTTTGGAAACATGAAGCCATCAAAAAACAATTTCTCTCAAATGCACAAATCACCGACGAGGGGATTTTTATGAAAACACTATGGCGATTGTGAGCATAAGACCGAAGATGACAAGCAATTGTGCGGAATCTTGCAGCGATACGTTCAACTCTTTACCCTGTCTGATTTTCACATTCTTGAGCAGTGTCAAAGCAAGTGGTAATGTGAGTAATGGCAATACAATAGGATAGGAAAACCCTCGAAAGTAAAGAATGATCGGAAAGATATAACTTAGAAGTGTTTGAAAGCCCAGGACAGTTTCTGCATTTTTTCTGCCGATTCGAGTGGCGATTGTACGTTTTTGCGCCTTTATATCTGTTTTTATATCACGTATATTATTGATGGAGAGCAAATTAGAAGACAAAAGCCCTAAGGACAAAGCAAGTAACAATGTATCGAATGACCAATCACCAATTTGTACATAATATGTGCCCATTACTGCCGCTATTCCAAAAAAGAGGATAACGAAAACTTCGCCTAAACCTTTATAAGCAAGAGGATAGGGTCCACCTGTATAAGCCCAGGCCATCAGTAATGACAGAAGCCCGATAAGAAGAATAACCCAACCTGAAATCCACACCAACCATAAACCAAGAGCAAATGTGACCGATGCTACCAGTATGGATGCTTTCACCATCACAGTTTCCGAAATGATGCCGCTTGCAACAGTTCTTAAAGGACCTAATCGCTCGGCGGTGTCGGCACCTTTGCGAAAATCATAGATTTCATTGATAAAATTTGTGAGTATCTGAATAAGAATGGCACATACTAATGCCAATAAAGCCGGAAGATACGCGAATCCATTATCGTGATAAGCAGCGGCACTCCCGACCATTACGGGCAAGATACCCGCAGGTAAGGTTTTGGGGCGTATAGCTGCTATCCACCCATTCACGGAATGGCTTATATGCGAGCCGGAATCATTCATCAGATAAAGCGGAAGGACAGAGTTTAGAAAGTGAACATTGATGACATTTCGGACGACGCGCGATGCAAACTTCTCTGCCATGACTGATAATCAAATGTGTGAAATCTGTCCAGAGTTCTTGTGGCACCAAGGGTATCAATTCTCTTTCAATTTTTTCTGCATTGGTGGTGTGCACAAAGCCCAAAAGATTCATCAATCGTGTGACATGGGTATCAACGGTTATGCCTACATTTTTACCGAACCAGTTACCGAGCAAAACATTAGCAGTTTTTCGACCGACACCGGCAAGCGTTATCAGTTCTTCCATAGTGTCGGGAACTTCGCCGCCAAATCGCTCGATGATAGTACGACAACATTCCCGAATATTTTTTGCTTTATTCTTAAAGAAGCCGGTGGAGTGAATATCTGATTCAAGTTCAGTCACATCTACAGCCAGATAATCTGCCGGTTTTCGATACTTTAGGAACAAATCGCGGGTTACAATATTCACACGTGCATCGGTGCATTGTGCAGAAAGTATGGTTGCAATCAATAATTCAAAAGCGGATGTGTGTGTCAAGGCACAAAAGGCATCGGGATACTCTGTGCGGAGTATCCCGATAACCTTGTGCATTTTCGTGATGTTTTTCTTCATGAAGAACGATTCGTATCAGCGAGTTAATTTTTTATAGACTATGCGATGGGGTTGATCAGCAGCAATGCCTAAACGTTTTCTGCGATCTTCTTCATATTCGGTATAATTGCCGTCGAACCATAAAACTTGGCTATCCCCTTCAAAAGCAAGTATATGTGTACATATTCTATCGAGGAACCATCTGTCGTGAGAAATCACCACAGCACAACCAGCAAAATTCTGCAATGCCTCTTCAAGTGCACGTAAGGTATTGACATCCAGATCATTGGTCGGCTCATCAAGCAAAAGAACATTTGCACCTTCGCGTAACATTTTTGCTAAATGCACACGATTTCTTTCACCACCGGAAAGCACACCAACCTTCTTCTGCTGATCTTGACCGGTAAAATTAAATTTCCCGACATAAGCGCGGCTATTGATAGTTCTGCTGCCGACTTGAAGTACATCATCGCCACCGGAAATTTCTTCATAAACTGTTTTTTCGGG
>JAYRWZ010000524.1:0-5132 GCA_041917875.1 Chloroflexota bacterium
AAAACTGGGAGCCGATCTTTGCAAATGGTATGCTTACATTGTTGGAAGGAAACGGAGAATTGTTCAAAGGATTATCCGTCGAGTGTTTTCATGGACATACATCCGATTTACAAATGGTTGTGATTCAAGACAGCGATAATACGATTGCATTTCCGGCAGATGTTTTACCGACAGCAGCGCATATTCCACTGCCATACATTATGTGATATGATAATTTTCCATTGACAACTTTAGCCGAAAAAAAAGATTTACTGCCGCGCATGACTGAAGAAAAGTGGATTATAGTATTCGAGCATGATGCCTTTACTAAAGCCGGCACAATTGTACACAATGAAAAGGGGTATTCTTTGGGTGAGGCAATTATTATCTAAATTGATTTAAGTTTTGGATGCTAAGTCCGAGAATGCAGCAAAATATTAGGGGAAGTTATGAAAGCATCATCAATCGGTAAGGCACTTTCGGACAGATTTGGTTATGGCGACACAAAAGAAATAGCACGTCAAATTTTGCGCGAAGAAAATCGTAAAGACTCATCACCCATTGCGAACACTTCCAAAGCATGGCGAAAACTTGATCAGTTTCTTAACTTAGGTTCAACAAAAGACTTATCATTATCTGATTTGTCCGAACAGGAAAAACAGCAATTTCTCAAAATGCTCTCAAGACTGCTTTCAGCCGGTGTTGTCGGTTATAAAGTTTATGAAGTAAATGGGAAAATTGAAAAACATTTCGAGGTTATATCTCTTGGAAATCCTCGTTTACGGAATGCAAAAGTAGTGATTTCTCGATAGTGATTCGAGTCAAATTTATACGTTTTCTTTTTGAACAGCGTATCTTTGCAGAATGATTTTTTCTACATTACAGGGTAAATATGACAAAAATTCGTTCGGTTGTTATTATGGCGGGAGGAAGCGGTGAGAGATTCTATCCGGCAAGTCGCCTCCGTAAACCAAAACAACTTCTGCGTTTAGTAGCCGATGATAAAACGATGATAGAAGAAGCTGTTGAGCGAATTGCGCCTCTTATCCCTGTTGAACATATCTTTGTTATTACGAGCGAATTGTTACAAGATGCAATTCGGGAAGCTCTTCCTCATGTGCCGCCGGAAAATATTGTCGCCGAACCGGCGAAAAAAAACACTGCTCCATGTCTGGCTTTGATATGTAAGCATATTGAGAAACACTACGCCATTAAGGATTATCGACCGCAAGATATATCTGTTGCAGTATTGACTGCTGACCATTTTATGAGACCTGCCGAAGCGTTTCGTTCAACAGTGGAAACAGCGCTGAAATTTGTTGAAGATGTCGGCGATATTGTTACCATAGGCATTGTACCAACAAGACCTGAAACGGGTTATGGTTATATTCATACCGACCATTCATCTGAGGAACAAGTAAGAAAAGTACTTGGCTTTACAGAAAAACCTGATAAAGTAACCGCACTATCATATATTGCCGATCCCGCATATTATTGGAATAGTGGGATGTTTTTCTGGCGATTAGATGGGTTTTTTCGTGAGTTGGCACTTCATGCACCAGAAATTTACACATTAAGTGTTGATATAGGACAGCGGCTTAATGGTCAAACATCGAATGTTCAACATGGTTCTGTTATCGGAATCTCAGAAATGTATAATACGATGCCATCCATATCAATAGATTATGCACTCATGGAAAAATCGAAGTCTATATGGGTTGTGCCTTCTTCTTTTTCATGGGACGATGTAGGTTCGTGGGATGCTCTGTTTCGTACTAAAGAATCTGATAGTAATGGCAATGTCATCATGGGTGAAGTTGTAATGCTTGAATCAAAAGACTGTGTCATCGTCAATGAGCAAAAACATCATACTGCAATTGCTTGCGTCGGTTTAGAAAACACGGTTGTCGTTGCTACGGATGATGTGACCGTCGTTTGTCCGGTTGAACATGTACAGAATGTGAAAAAAATTGTTGAAACTCTTCGTAAACAGAATAAAATAGAATACTTATGAAAAGGAATGTACATACAATTTATGGTGTTTTTATCATTAGCTTTAGTATTCTTTGTGCATTATCTGTTATACTGTTTGTTCAGAATAACAATGTGCCAAGCGACGAAGGGAATGCAACATATAATTTGTCCCAACGCGAACTATGGGAATGGATGAGATATCATGATCCTGCAACTGGGAAAATACCTCAAAATATTCGTTCATCCGAACTTAAATTTGCTCTGCAATTACCAAAAAAAAGGTTCGGTAAAGACGAAAATCTTCTTTCAACTCAATGGAAATCTGTCGGACCTTGGAATGTTGGAGGGCGAACACGTGCTTTGGCTTACGACATTCGCAATGAAAATATAATTATGGCAGCCGGAGTTTCCGGTGGAATTTGGCGTTCAACCGATGCAGGTGTAACATGGAAAAAAACATTTTCTCCGAAGCAATTACAGAGTGTTACATCATTAGTGCAAGATACTCGTGAGGGGCAAGAAGATGTATGGTATGCCGCATCGGGTGAGATATGGGGTAATTCTGCTCAAATTAGTGGTGATGGTATTCTCAAAAGCACAGATAATGGATTTACATGGAATCTATTACAAGAAACCACTTCAGGAACACCCAGTAGTTGGGATAAAGGGTTTGATTATATTTGGCGAATAGTAACGGATCATTCTAATATTAACCAAGATGTCGTTATGGCGGCGTATGCTCTAGGCGGTATAAGTCGTTCGACTGATGGCGGTATATCATGGACAAATGTCTTAGGGGGATTTAGTAATAATTCTTCTCTTTTTTCGGAAATTGCGATATCAAAAGACGGTATTTTTTATGCAACATTAAGCAGCTATGGTATAAATCAAAATTCGAATTCCGTTCATGGTGGTATTTATCGTTCAACTGATGGTATTCGTTGGACAAATATTACCCCGGCAACCTTTCCCAAAAAATATGGCAGAATTGCAATAGGAATTTCTCCATCGGATGAAAATTTAGTCTATTTTTTAGCTCATACGCCCGGAACCGGTAAACGATATGTAAGCCGCATGGGTGATGAAGATTGGAATAGTCTTTTCTCATATCGCTATATAGCAGGGGATGGTAGCGGTGTACAAGGAAAATGGGATAATTTGTCGGAAAATGTACCGGATCTTGGAGGAACTTTCGGAACATATAATGCTCAAGGCAGTTATAATATGTATATTAAAGTTCATCCTGAAAATTCTGATATAGTTTTTATCGGCGGTACAAATATTTATCGTTCAACAGATGGTTGCAAAAGTAATAATTATACATGGATCGGCGGTTATGAACCGAACTCTACTTTGCCCGAATACGGTGTTTACCCGAATCATCATCCTGATTGCCATGAATTAATTTTTCTTAAATCTAATTCGAACAAAGCTCTTTCCGCAACGGATGGTGGGGTAGAATTTACAGAAAATATAGTTGCGGATAACGTTCAATGGATATCACGAAATAATGGTTACCTTACAACACAGTTTTATACTTTAGCCATTGATGAAAATCCGCAAAGTAACAGAATTATGGGCGGATTACAAGATAATGGAACATTATTTACCACATCATCCCAACCGCAAAATCCTTGGGCTGCGCCCGGTTTAGGTGATGGTTCATACTGTGACTTTGGCAAAAATAATCGTGTCTATATGTCACGTCAATTAGGTCGCATGGAACATTACGAGTTAGATAATAATGGCAATGTGTTAAAAAAAGGACGATTTGATCCTATTGGCGGAAAAGAATATTTATTTATTAATCCATATATTCTTGATCCCAATGATAAGGCGAGATGTTATCTGGCCGGAGGTAAAATATTGTGGAGAAATAATAACTTGTTGGAAATAGGTTTTGGTCAAAAAGATTCTGTTAGTATAAATTGGGATTCTTTACCTGCCACGAGAATCGCCGGAAATGCACAACACTTAATTACGGCACTAGCGATGGGAAAAAATTCTACGGTACTGTATTATGGCACTTCACAGGGTAAGTTGTATCGTTTGGATGATGCTACTAAAGGGCAACCTTTACCGAAAGAATTAAAGGCAAATTTTCCTACCGCTTATATAAGCTCAATCGTCGTTGACAATAATAATTCGGATCATGTGGTAATTTCTTTTTCAAACTATGGTGTGCAAAGTATTTTTACTACATTTGATGGCGGAAATACATGGTCATCAGTTGGTGGAAATTTAGATCGTCACCCGAAGGGTAATTCCCAAGCACCAGCTGTAACTTGGGTAGAAATGATAGAATATCGCGGGAAAAAAGTCTACTATGCAGGAACAAGTGTAGGGGTTTTTTCTACTATGTTTCTGAATGGTAATAAAACCGTATGGGTTCAAGAAGGTGATAATGAGATTGGCAATGTTCCTGCTTTTATGATTAAAGTACGTCAAGCTGATACTATGATTTTCGTTGCAACACATGGTTCGGGTGTATATAGTGCTAAGGTAAATCAAGTTCAAACATTGTCTGAAAGAGTTGAACTAGAAAGCCCTGATAATGATGCTAAAGGATTTTATTCTACGGCTATTCTGCAATGGAAGCCAGCATTAAATGCCCAATATTATGAAATACAAGTATCAACAAAGCCTGATTTTTCTGAACTTGTTTTTTCTTCGGAAGGACTATCTGAGCGTCAATACACTTTTAGTAATATTGAAAATGGTCTAGTCACCTATTATTGGCGTGTTCGCGGCTTAAATGAATATGGGGTAGGTGAGTGGTCAGAAACACGGACTTTTATATCAGTTGTTGGAGCAACTACACTTATTGCACCGGAAGCAAATGCACAAAATGTACAACGGAATCCGTTATTTCAATGGCAAAATGTAAACGGAGCAACAAAGTATCATTTACAAGTTTCATCATCATTTTCGTTTTCAAGCATTGATTTTCAGGATTCAACATTAACTGCTTTTCAATACCGGTCGTGGTTGTTAGATGCTGATAAACAATATTTGTGGCGAGTAAGAGCCGGTAATACTGATGGTTGGGGAGATTTTTCTTCACGATTTAGATTTAAAACAGGTACGACAGTCTCCGTAGCCGAACCTGTGGCACAAATGATAAAGGTTTACCCTATACCTGTCCGTACAATTCTTCATATAGATATTCCTGAATACCA
>JAYRWZ010000525.1:0-16715 GCA_041917875.1 Chloroflexota bacterium
ATAGCTGCATTCAGTATAAGCACTACTGCAATAGCAATAACAATCCACAAGAGTCCTTGCGCATCGTTAGTGTGAATATAGCCGTCAACTGCTTTTGTAGAAAGGAAAGGTCGTAAAGGAGCTAAAGCAGCGGATATAAATGTTAAAAGTAAGGCAACAGTAACTTTGAAGCGATAAGGGCGCAAATATGCGATAAGTCGCCTCAATAAAGAGTAGTCAACCTTAGAGTAGAGTTGTTCATCAGTAGAAGACATAGAAATGCTGCAAACTTCCGTCAAAAATAAAAAAAGCGGTTTGACTCAATGTCTTACCGCTTCTTAACGTGACCCCGGATGGGATCGAACCATCGGCCCTCTGATTAAAAGTCAGATGCTCTACCGCTGAGCTACGGGGTCATGCCACCTCGTTAAAGGGAGCGCAAAAATAGTGCTATTTTTGAAACTGACAAGTATAAAGATCAAAAATAATTGCTCACAGAGAGACGTCACGCCGAGCTATACGCCGAAAGAACTACCACAACCACATGTTTTTGTTGCATTTGGATTGTTGAACGTAAAACCGCGTCCCATAAGTCCATCAGAGTAATCTAAAGTAACGCCCATGAGATAAAAAATGCTTTTCGGATCAATAAATACCTTAACGCCATTGGCATCCATGACCTTATCATTCTCTTTAGCTGCGGCATCAAAACCTAAAGTATAAGACATGCCGGAGCATCCACCGCCTTTTACACCAACGCGCAAGCCATAATCATCGGGAATAGTGTTCTGGGCTTTAATATTATGAACTTCACGCAATGCTTTGGCTGTAATACGAATATTATCGTTTTCGTCTGCGCCTTGTATTTCCGTAGAAAGACTCACAAATTCCGGTTCCGTCGTCAGAATCATTGTATCTGCCATATAAGTAATCCTAATGTTAAATTGAAAGTAGTGCCAAATCACGTTTTAACCGTAATTTGATTGCAAAATTACTCCGAAAAGTCATTTTTTGAGATTATAAACCACTTTTTCGACGAAATGGTGAAAAAAATGGAACAAAATCGCGCTTTAGATGGTATAAGAGGTGTTGGGTAAATTCTTAAAATCAAGAGACAAAAGTAAAGAATTATATCATTCATTCACTAATTCTGCAAACTCTTTACATGAAGTTGATTCTAAACATAATTTTGATATTGTTGCTATGTTGTTTGTCGGCTTATACTCAGGTACTGACAGTGGTCACGCGCAATCCTATGCCTTCATCTTTAGCCGAATGGCAAAGGGATCGCACATTAATACAAGTAATTATTGTTAATCAAGCAGGGGCAGCCGCTAAACCGAATTGCTCTTTGGGATACGTTCTAAAAGATGCAAGTTCTGGTAAAGTATTGGCACAATCCGACAATACACATCCTGCTATTCCGCGTTTTTCAATACCGGCTGGCCCCAGTACGATCACAAGATTGGGAAATCAAGTCATCAATGAAAATTCAAGTATTTTTGATCCATCAATCAGGACACAAGTAATCTCAACAAATTCAATACCTGAAGGAAGTTATGACTTCTGTGTCACTTTATTTGATGAGCGTGGTGTCGCAATTGGAGAGCTCGGCGATTTATGTCGTTTCTTCTCGGTAACGATTCCTGATCCGCCAATGCTTATTGCGCCACAGCATCAACAAAGTATTGATAAAGCATTATTGCCGGTTTTTTCATGGACACCAGTCATTACCGCCACCGCTAATTCTCTCTATTACAGCATCAAGATTTGTCCCGTTTTTGAAGGGCAGAATGATAGATTTGCCATAGATAACAACCCTATACTCCATGAAAATAAAAGGGTTACATCAACAACTTATATGTATCCGCCTTCCGCATTGGGCTTTTCAAGTTATACCGGAGCCATTGGATTTGTTTGGCAAGTACAAGCATTGCAAGGCAATGGTGCGCCGGCAAGTCGCAATAATGGGAAAAGTGAAATTCACAGATTTACTTTTACATCATCCTTTGAACAAACAGATAACAGTAAACCCGGAGCAGAAGGTAATAATCGAAGCGGTGCATCGAATGATTCCTCAAGAGACCATGCTTTAGACACTATCGGGAATGGGATGCACACAAATGTCAGAACATTCAGAAAAGTGAAAATTGGCGAGCACGAATACTCTTTTGTGAATCCGCAAACCTGTGGAAAATATTGCATTATCAAGGGGCAATTGAAAGGGAAAACCCCGTTTGCTGACGATTCTTTACTCTTTACTTCACAGGGACTTGAAGTAAGAAACATCAACAATGTGTTGGTGGGAGTCAAAGGTAACATTGTTCATGTATGGAAGCGGAGACCCTTGATGTTTAAAGCTGTGAATTTGTTGCCCAAAACAATAACGGTTTCCCAGATCGGTAATTTTGTTGAGGGTGATATTGTTATTGATTGGAATGCAGTGGGATTACGTGGAAAAGGCGAAGTGTTACAGTTGAAAGCACAATGGAATGATGAAGGTATTTTGCAAAGTTTTTCTCCGACAAATCAGCGTTTTTTTCTTGATCACAAAGAAAATAACTGTATTTATTTACAAATGGATACAATATTTACTTCACTTAATTTTTCTCCGCAATCTACTCTTGTTTCCCTCGCTAAGGCAACTTTTTATCTGCAATGCACACCCGATAGAACTCTACAAACACTGGGGAGGTGTTCAATACCTCTTGATGAGCCGAATCCGGAGAATCTGCTGTTTACTTTACCGATAAGTAGCCAAAGTTTTGTTTTAGCAAATACACCTATAACTCTTTCGGGAACAGAGTTGTTGATTGATTATTCGGCAGATGTTAACTTCTCTGGTATTAGTGTTCAACCTCAATGCGCTGCTGTACGAGCAACAAATCCACTGTGGAAAGGACTGATTATTCCCGAGGCGACGGTGCAAAGTATCTTGGACAGTAAAACACTTTCTTTTACTGCCAAAGATGTCATACTTGATGTTAGCTCGTCTCTGAAAGCATCATTCATGACTTCGACTTCAGTTGCTCAAAAGATAAATGTAGGTGATTTTTCGATTTCGGTTGATTCTGTTTATATTGCGATTTGTAACAATAATCCTCTTGAGGCGCGATTTACTACATCGGTTTTACTCCATGAAAGTGGGTACAAGATTCCTTCAACATGGAGTATTTTCAGGCAATTACCACTATCACTTTACTTTGATGGAGCTTGGAAGTTGTTTGGACATGCCAATCTAATGAATAGTGTGCTGGATTTTGGAGGAATATCTCGAATTTATTTATCGGGTGCACAGTTACGATTACAAAACGAAAGGTATGTAATTGATTTTTTTTCCAACAAAGTAGAGTATTCTTTTAAAGTACATAACAAAATTCCTTTCCCTAATTTTACATTGTCAAAAGGCAGTGTATATGTTGATAAAGAGCACTGGAAACAATTGCCTCAACGGTATTCTACATTGTTTGATGAATACTCGGTTGAGTTGTCCCATGTTGGATTAGGGTATGATGATGAGCGATTTTGGCTTGGTTTAAGCGGTGACATCATAGCATCAGATGGAGCAGGCTTTACGACACTCCCATTACAAAGAGTGCAAGTGTTCGGTGGTGCTGATCGCAAAATTGTGAGTGAAAAACGTATGACAAATTTACGCATAGGAGGAGCTATAAGTGCTGAATTATCATTAGGTTTTGAATTTGTTGAGTCTTTGAAGGACTATGTTGTAAAGGGTAATGGTTCTCTGTATGTACCATGGTATGATAAACACATCCGTGCCGACTTTATCTATGGTGCTCAAGCATCAAATCAATTTTGGCAGATTAAAGCTATTGATCAACCGGACAAACCTGTTGTGCTTTTGCAGGATTTCGAAGTTTCGTCACTGTTTCTTGATCTCGGCTGGAATGTAAAGAATGTAATGCCCAAAACTAATGATGTGCAAACATTACTTATGAATGGCGGTGACCACATACCGATGCGTGAATTATTAATCGAAGAGACATCGCTTTATTGTCATGGACTTATGATGATACAAGATAGTAAAAATCATAGTTTTAGAACACTTTTGACTTTTGAACAAACTAATGGGATCAAAAAAGGGGAATTGGGTGGAATTATACATGCGTCGGGTGATTGTGTTTTCTATCCGCGTATTGGTTTTGCCTCCGGTACATTTGAAACGCAATGGAGCAGTTTAGAAAAAATGCGTGAAATATCACTGTTAGGTGAGATAAACCTGGCTGTACCCGAACGTCAAAAGACGAATGCACATATTCAATTTTCACAATCAAACTCAATGAAAGCTGTGTTTGGTCCATTTGACGGTATAATCAGCGGGCTGACTGCACAAACTGGTTCCGTCATGACTATGTTGCAGTGTACACAAAGTTATTGGCTGTTTTCATCAAACATACTTACTTTGAGAGGCCAAATCACAGCTTATGGTGGCATTTCCGGCATTCCTCATGGACAAACTCGACCGATTTCCCTTATTCACATCGTACATCCGCAAAGAGTTTGTTTTGAATCAACTGTTGAATCAAAGGGGACTTCTACTGAGTTTAATATTCGCTTTGGGAAAAAAACTTCCGATCTGTTTGCATCATTTGATGCTTTACCTTGTATGAGCAATATCGGTTTCTTGTCATATGTATCCGTCAAAGATGCAATGACAATTGAAAAAGATGCCTTGACTTTGAAAACTAAAGGATTAACCCAAGGTTGTGAAAGCCGTTCATTCATCTTTGGAACGGGGATAATGTTTACTTCAACGAATATTCAGCTAAAAAATGAAGAAGAACTGGTTACATTGCGACTCGCAGATAAGTCTTTTGTAATACCTCGGTTTATGGTAGCAAAACCTGAGATTACGGGTGCTGTTGAAGCCGAATATCTGCAAAAACAAATACGATTTAGCATTGGAGAAAAAAGTGATTACCGATGTGAAGACAAAGCCCTTAAGGATAATCCAACAATAAAACAATCAAGTACTTATAATATAGCGGTTTCATTAGCGAATAATGGTAAATTGATGAACAAAGGGCAACTGCTTCCTAAAGGAACTCGTTTGGTAATATCTGTTATTACTAATGAACAAGGTCAAGAAAAATCGCATACTTATCCATTGACACTGAAAAACCCGCTGGATAAGAATGGTTCATTATCTTTAGCTTCTTTATTAAATCAGAAGATTGGGTATAAAGTCTTAACAATGAAGGTAGAGTTATCAGATTATGAAGAATCTGATAAACAGGATAACTGTGCGAGCGATGGAACATATTCTTGTGAATAATGTCTGATGATGATATGAGAAAACAAAGTCTATCGGTTGTTTGTTTCCTTACGGTGTTGAGTTGTATTTTTGAGTGTAGTGCTCAAACCGAAGGTAATTTCGTTAAAACGTTTGCATTGGGATATGGTGATAAATATTTAAAAAAAATACAGTTGCGTTGGTTTGTTTCAAAAAAACATTGCCTTCCTGCCGAAGGCTATACAATATTGAGAAAGAAACATGGTGCTCCGATGATTCATCAAATCGTCGGATATGTGCCATCTCATCAACTAAACGTAATTGAGTTTACTTCAGATGAGCAAAAAATTGCAGATACTCTTATGTCGTATCTGAGTAAAACGAGCAAGGAAGCAATATCAGAACCATTGATAGAATGGTCTTTGCAATACTTACAATGTGTATCGCCTGACATTGTAGCGTCTGCTTTAGGATTACAATTCACCGATACAACAGTCCGCGCAGGTATTCACTATGATTATCGTATTGATATTGGAACGACAACGATAGCTACAATCTCGAATATATCTACTCAAACCTCTTTACAACCCAAAGTTAGTTCATTCGATGTTGAGGAGTTAAGCTATGGTAATCGATTGACATGGGATACAGATTATGATAACAAGCAGGGGATTGTCCGGTGGGTACTTGTACGGAAACAAATCAATACCGCAGATACTGTGGCAGTTATACCTAAAGTACTAACTCGTTCTTCAACATTATTATATGAATATGAAGACACCGAAGCGTTGACGGAAAACGGCAATGTTACCTATTCTATAACTCCGATAGATTATTGGAATACTATTGGAAAAACGTATTCGATGACTATTACATCACGTAAAAAGGAAGCCCGATTGCCCATAACAAGTTTCATAAATTTTCAATCAACCAAAAGAAATATCATGTTGAAGTGGACTCCTGTAACTACATTCGGTTATAGAATTTATCGTCAGTTCGGAGGTGAAAAAAACATTGTAGCCCGGCTTATTGAACGGTCGGTGACATCATACATTGACACCATACGTTCACCTGTCGGCTATTCAGCACGCTATTTTATCACATGTGTTGATTCTTTAGGGCGAGAAGGGGAGTTGTCTATGCCGATTGATGTTCCAATTGACGATGAGATTCCTCCAATCACCCCCAGATATGTTATTGTTCAACCCAAACAAGGTATGTTTGAGCTAATGTGGGCACATACAACAGACCCGGACAAAGCTGGATATGAAATTGCACGTTCTTTGGATAAAGATCAAAATTTTCAAGTAATCACCGAAACTCTTGTAAAAGACAGTATCTATCTTGACACTGCTGTGCTGTCACTAAAATCAGGAAAGTTTATCTATCGTGTGCGCACCGTAGATATTTTTGGTAACAGGAGCGAATGGTCTGAAGGCATTCTTGTTTCATTGCCGGATTTATCAGTGCCAATGTCACCAATGATGACAGGCATTAAAGCTTCAGACAAATCAATTGAATTACGTTGGCAGCGAGTAGCGGAACTTGATTTAGCAGGGTATTGGGTCAATAGAACAGACGACACCTTGTTTACACCCATCACTCTTAATGAAGAGTTGTTGCCGCGAGAAAACACTCAATACAATGATACACTTATCAAAGCGGGAATTCTGTACTTTTACGAAGTTGTTTCTGTGGATAGTAGTTTGAATATCTCTGCACCTTCAATACGTTTGTCAGCTCGCAGCTACGACAAAAGCAACCCTGCGCCTCCAATTATTGATTCCGTCTATTATATGGAAGGAAAAGTACGAATTACTTGGTTTTTTGAATATCCGCCTCCTTTGCCGGTGTATGTTGTAGTAGAACGCAGCCGAGACAATAAACGATATGTACAAATAAGTGCCCCATTGTCGGAAACGGAGACAACGTTTAGTGATACGGATATTGGAGCGGCGGAAAAATATTACTACAGGGTTCGGGCTTTATCGAAAGAGGGGAATTACGGTAAGCCGTCGGATCAAAAGAGCGTCGAATCAAGTGTCCGTTGATTGTCCGCCAAGCAATTCGACAGAATCACCGGTCGAAGAGTAACAATCCCGGAGAGTTACGGCTTCTCTACTCAATTTGTAATCTATTGTAAAATATAAGATTAGATTGATAACATCTATATGAACGATTGTGAGGCATCAAAAAAGGGAAAAAGAAAGATTACGCATTTTCGGTAATAACGCTATTTTTGCGATGATTACTCTACTTACTACATCAAATTTGAGGAGACTTATATGACATCTGCTGAATTTCTTGAGCAGCTTGACGCTATTGTTAATGAGCGACACATGTTGCAACATCCATTCTATATTATGTGGAATGAAGGAAAACTCACAAGAGAAATGCTTCGTGAATACGCATTGGAATACTATCATCAAGTCCACAATTTCCCCACATACGTGAGCGCAACCCATGCGAACTGTGATGATTTTGAAGTACGCCAAATGCTTCTTGAAAATTTAATCGAAGAAGAACATGGACCCGGAAACCATCCTGCGCTTTGGCGACGTTTTGGTAAAGCAATGGGTGTCAGCGAAGAAGAAATGCTCAATAGAAAATTTTTGCCGCATACAAAAGAATCAGTTCGTATATTGAAAGAACTTGCCTCAAGGCCAAATGTTGCAGAGGGTTTGTCAGCCTTGTATGCTTATGAATCACAAATACCCGAAATTAGCACGACCAAAATCAAAGGCCTGAAAGAATGGTATAATCTTGATGTAGAAGATGCGACAATTTTCTTTTCTGTGCACGAAGGTGCGGATGAAATCCACAGCCGAGTAACACGCGAAGCACTTGTTAAAATGTGCACAACAGATGAAGAAAAGCAAATTGCTCTTAATGCAGCCAGAGAAGCTGCTGATGCCTTTAACTTATTGCTTGATGGTGTCTATGAGTCATTCTGCACAGATAAAGCGCAATCATAACTCCATAACCGGTATTACAACCGCCGATAAAATCTGTGTCGGCGGTTGTAATTTCATGAAGAGAACTTACAACATATCTATCCTTTAAGTTAAGAAAAGGAAATATGTTTAGCCGAAATCAGCGTATTGCCGATCGTGTTTCAGATATTCTCGTTTCAGAGTATGTGATAATGATGATATGATGCAACAGTGCGCTTTATTTCGTAACTTTCGTAAACTACTGAGAGCAAATACAACATGTGTCGTTTTGTTGCATACATAGGAACGCCGATTCTTGCGGATGATTTGCTGTATAAACCTAAGCATTCGATTATTGCTGCGCAAAGCATGAACGCCGGAGAAATGTCCATAGCAGTAAACGGCGATGGATTTGGCATCGGTTGGTATGCGCCGGAGCTTGATAATGAGCCATGTATTTTCCGTAGTATTAAGCCGGCATGGGCGGATCAAAACCTTAAAAAACTGGCAAAAAAAGTATATTCGCCGCTCATTTTTGCACATGTGCGTGCAGCATCTCCGGGATCAATTATCGAAGAGTATAATTCACATCCCTTCGAATGCGGCAAACTCATGTTTATGCACAATGGAATGATAGGTGGAATAAAGGATATTCGTCGCGGCTTATTGCGTACCCTCAATGACACAGCTTATGATGCAATACTTGGCTCGACTGACAGTGAACATTTCTTCGGATTGATATTAAATCATATCCAAGACCCTTATGGCGATGTTACATGCGACGAAATGGTCTATGCTATGGAGCAAGCATTGAAAGATTTCAGTGATTTATTACTTCAACATAATATCAAGTCACATTCATACCTTAATTTTTGCTTAACTAATGGTACAAGCATCGTAGCGATTCGTTATACGACAAATCCTCATGTCCAACCGGCAACATTGTATTATATGTTTGGCAAAGAATATCGCTGTGACGGTGATACGTGCTACATGGTGCAATCGAATTCGACACCTAATTGCATAGTTCTTGCATCTGAACCTTTTACGGCTCGCCGTCCTGATTGGATGAAAGCTGAAAGAAATTCGATGTTAATCATTGACGAAACTATGAGGTTACGTTTTAAGGATATTCGGCTTGAAGTAGAAGAATATATGGTAGAAATGGTCTAATTCATTAAATAGTAAGATAATACACATTCATACGCTTAGCGATTATGATACAATACATTTACTTAGTTCCGCTTTTTCCGCTTATTGGCTTTCTTATTGTCGGTCTATTTGGCAAGAAGTATCTCAAATCCGAAACACTTATCGGTACGATAGCATCATCTGCTATCGGTTTGTCGTTTATTGTTGCCTGCGCTGCATTTTTCCAATTAATTGGAGAAAGTCCGGAACAACGCTCACACATCGTGCCCGTATTCACTTGGATTCAAACCGGTGCTTTGAACATCAATATTGCGTATCAAGTTGATCAGCTGTCAATTATTTATACGCTGATCATTACCGGTATAGGTACTCTCATCCATATATACTCCGCCGGTTATATGCACGGAGATAAAGGCTTCCCACGATTTTTTGCATATCTTAATTTGTTCATTTTCATGATGCTGAACTTGGTGCTTGCCGATAATTTACTCCTGACATTTTTAGGTTGGGAAGGCGTGGGACTTTGTTCTTATCTTCTTATTGGTTTTTGGTATGACAGAAAATTTGAAGGTTCCAATATCGTATGGACAGGTGATGCCGCAAAAAAAGCATTCATCGTAAATCGAATCGGAGACTTTGGTGTTTTGATCGCCATGTTTTTGTTATATCAAGTGTTTGGTACATTAGAATATGATTCGATAAATCAACAGGCTGCTTCGATGACAACGGGCGGAGGTATGATAACAGCAATTACTCTTTTGTTGTTTTTAGGATGTACAGGTAAATCAGCACAAATTCCCTTGGGAGTTTGGTTACCTGATGCTATGGCAGGACCAACTCCTGTTTCTGCACTTATCCACGCAGCTACGATGGTAACAGCAGGTATCTTTCTTATAGCACGTAATGCAACATTATTCGCTTTATCACATGAAACAATGGCAGTTGTGACAGGAATTGGGATTACCACGGCTTTGGTTGCAGCTACTGTAGGTATTGTTCAAAATGATATTAAAAAAGTTCTCGCATATTCGACAGTCAGCCAATTAGGTTTTATGTTTGTTGCCTTAGGAGTAGGTGCATGGTGGGCTGCCGTTTTTCATGTAATGACTCATGCTTTCTTCAAAGCTCTTTTATTCCTTGGCTCCGGATCTGTCATCCACGGTATGCATGAAGAGCAAGACATTCAAAAGATGGGTAATTTGAAAAAATATATGCCTACGACATATAAAACATTTCTCATCGGTACGGTCGCAATTGCAGGGATTCCTCCTCTGAGCGGTTTCTTTTCCAAAGATGAAATTTTATGGAAAGCATTCGATAATGGCAGTCCTATTTTATGGGCTGTTGGCGCAATCGCTGCTTTTTGTACTGCATTTTATATGTTTAGAATGATGTTCTTGACATTTCATGGTAAAGAACGTTTCGATCATCATCATGTACATCCTCATGAATCGCCTTTATCAATGACATTTCCGCTTATGGTTCTTGCGGTTCTTTCCATTTTCGGTGGTTTTTTAGGCGTACCTTATGCCCTTGGTCATTTTATTGGAATTCCCAATATTCTTGAACATTGGCTTGAGCCGATTTTTGCGAATGCTGATAAAATACTCGGTCACGCAGCGCACCATGAAGTTCATGCAATAGAATATGGATTGATGGTTGTTTCTACGGCAATAGCATCGTTCGGTATCTTTTTGGCTTATCGGCTTTATTATGCGGAATCTTCGAAACCGGCAGAAATGGCTCAAAAACTCTCCGGCTTTTACAAAATGTTATGGAATAAATATTTTGTAGATGAAATTTATCATAATGTGTTCGTAAGCCCGATCCGCGATATGTCAGAAAAATTCTTATGGAAGATATTTGATGTAAAAATCATTGACGGATTTATAAATAATTCGGCAAAAGCAACCGGTCAAAGCGGTGAATATATACGAAAAATCCAAAGTGGTGTAGCGCAGAACTATGCTGTGTATATGCTTGTTGGCATTATTCTGATTGTCGGTTATTTAGTATTTGGGTAAAATCATACTTTTATTGAAACATTCTTAGATTCACAATATGGGATTATTATTAACAACATTGTTTCTGCCGCTTATCGGTGCTGCCGGTGTAATGTTTATTGGAAAACATCACACGAAAGCTATTGAGCGGTTTTCATTGATACTTTCGATTGCGACATTTATCGTCTCTGTTATTCTGTTTTTGCAGTTCGACAGCAGTAATCCCGGATTCCAATTCGTAATGGATATTCCTTGGATTGCAAGCATTGATGCCGGTTTTCGTATAGGTGCGGATGGCATGAGTATGTTACTCGTCGTCCTCACGACATTTATTATGCCTATTGCAATTCTTTCTTCTTTTGATACAATACACAAAAGACAAAAAGAATATTATATCATGGTACTATTATTGCAATTTGGCATGACAGGTGTATTCTTGGCATTAGATACTTTTCTCTTTTATGTTTTCTGGGAATTAATCTTAATACCGATGTACTTTATTATTGGTATTTGGGGGGGGAAAGACAAAATTTATGCTGCTCTGAAGTTCTTTCTCTACACACTTGTCGGCTCATTATTGATGCTTGTGGCAATCGTCTATTTAGGATTGGCTTATGCAGCTGTCCATGACGGTATGTTTACAATGGATTTGTTAAAATTAAGAGAATTTGCTCCCACACTTGATTTTGAAACACAACGCTGGTTGTTTTTAGCGTTTGCACTTTCGTTTTGTATTAAAGTTCCCGTGTTTCCCTTACACACATGGTTGCCGGATGCACACGTTCAAGCTCCTACGCCCGGTTCCGTTATATTAGCAGGTGTATTGCTCAAAATGGGAACGTATGGACTTATCCGTTTTAATATGGAAATGTTTCCGCAGGCAATGTTCCACTATGCTGATATGTTGGCATTATTAGCTGTGATTGGTATAATCTATGGCGCATTGGTAGCCATGGTTCAAACCGACATTAAGAAATTAGTTGCCTACTCATCTGTCAGTCACTTAGGGTTTGTTGTCCTTGGTATTGCCTCAATGACCGTTGAAGGAATACAAGGCGCTATCATTCAGATGGTGAATCATGGTCTATCAACCGGTATGCTTTTCCTTTGTGTTGGTATGATGTATGAACGTCGTCATACACGCGAAATATCCGAGTATGGTGGAATTACGAAAGTGATGCCAAAATTCGCAGTACTGTTTACTATTGCAATGCTTGCGTCAGTGGGACTGCCGGGATTAAATGGTTTTGTGGGTGAGTATCTAACATTGTTTGGTTCTTTCCAATCCAAGTTTTTATCAACTACATGGTATTCAATACTTAGTGCATCAGGTGTGATTTTTGCAGCGGTGTATTTATTGTGGATGTTTCAACGTGTCATGTTCGGTACGAACGATAATCCGCACAATCAGCATCTTAAGGATTTATCAAAACGTGAGTATGCCATGTTGATACCGATGGTAATTTTTATTGTGTGGATTGGTGTTTATCCAAAGACGTTCATGCAATTTTCAGAAAATAGCACAAAAGCACTTGTCGGAAAGTTAGAAATTTTGAAATTTGGTACAAGTGCGTATCAGATTTCTAAGTAAAAAGAATGATATTTTGTAAATTAAGATAATAACCCTATCAATTATACGGATTCTTCATGCATATTGATGTAATACTCGCAGCACCTATTGTTTTCGTTTCTCTTATGGCAACGGCCTCTATGGTGCTTGATGCATTGAAAACTAAAGAAAATGGCAAAACTGTTTTTCTTTTCAGCATCTATGTGTTAATGGCAACCTTTGTTTTGTCGGCTTTGACATTTTCTCCAAACAGTCATTTCGGTTTAGTTGCTTTATTATCTAAACTTGGATTAGCACCTGCGCCGGAAACACTTCATTCAAGCGGCACAGTATTTAATGGCATGGTTGGTGTCGGTGGCTATGGCTGCTTTTTTGATATGATATTTACCTTAGGCGGCATCATGACAATATTGGCTGCTCGCCCTTTCTTAGAATCTGAAAAACTAGAACATTCGGAATTTTATACGCTTATTTTGTTTGCTGTTGCGGGTATGATGCTCATATCCCATGCAACAAATATGCTTACATTATTTATTGGTATAGAAGTAATGTCTGTTTCTTTTTATATTCTCTCAGGTTTTACACGAACGAATGAAAAGGCGATAGAATCCTCGCTAAAATATTTTCTATTGGGTGCTTTTGCAACAGGGTTTTTAGTGTATGGCATTGCTTTGATTTATGGTGCAACCGGCAGTATGGATTATGCGACCATAGCGTCAGCAACTCATGGTGATATTAGATTTCCTGTATTGCTTTTAGTGGGTATTGGGCTTATGATAGTTGGCTTGTCATTTAAAACGGCATTGTTTCCCTTTCATCAATGGGCACCGGATGTGTATAGTGGTGCTCCTACTGTTGTAACTGCATTCATGAGCACAGCAGGAAAAGCTGCAGCTTTAGCTGCATTTATGCCAATAGTGATGGTTTCACTGCCTGCTGCAATGTCTTATGACGGAACGAATAAAATCCAAATGATGCTTGCCGTGATTTCGGCTTTGACAATGCTGATTGGAAATATTTCTGCTTTGGTGCAAAAGGATGTTAAACGAATGCTTGCATTTTCGTCCGTTGCGCATGCCGGTTATTTACTAATGGGTTTAGTTGCTGCAAATCCGGAAGGACGCAGTGGTATAATGTTCTATTCTGCATCATACTTGTTTATGCAAATAGGTTCTTTTATTATCTTGTCCGTTCTTGAAAGAGCAGGCCAAACAGATCACTCACTTGATTCCTTTAACGGATTAAGCAAAAAATATCCGATTCTGGCAGCTCTTATGTCGGTATTTATGTTCTCACTTGCAGGCATCCCGCCATTTGCAGGCTTCTTCGGAAAATATTATTTATTTACAGCGGCTATCCATGCCGATTTCACATGGCTAACGATTGTTGCCGTAGTTTCATCCGTTATTTCGGTATATTTCTACATCGGCTTAATTGTCAATATGTATTTCAAAGAAAGCCAAGAGCAAGAGCATGAATCACAACCCGGTCTGGCAGCAATTTCTTTAGTGCTTTCAGCAGCCGGTATCATTGTTTTAGGTCTTTTACCATCAGCCGTTTTATCAATAGCGCAGGCATCATTTGGAAATCATTAAACCATCTTACCGTCCTTTTTTTACGAGCATTATACTTTTTGGTGTGATGCTCGTTTTTTTGTTTTGCTCGCCTGTCATGAATTGCCAAAATATTTCTGCGTCAATTTATACGGATAAAAGTAATAAAAATGCCGATACTATTGATTTTGGAGTTGTGCTCTATGAAGATAATGTGCTGACAAAAAATACCTCTACAACCCGAGTTGTTTACATTGAAAATACAGGCGAAGTTCCATTAGCTGTTCCGTCAATACTTGCTCCGTATTTCATAACAGGTCAGAGAATCATGACTTCATTTGAACATCTTGAATTTTCAAATGGAACAAATATTACCCCAAAAATAATTTCTCCCGGTAGAATAGATAGTGTATTTGTTACGTATAAGCCGGATCGGGACACAACTGTTACCAACTCGCCAATAGGTGTTCGTGTTGCCACCGTGTTAATAAGACCTTGTCCTTTGGTGAATGGAATCTGTGAGGCAACCGACACGTCCGGACTTCCGATTCGTCGGGAATTTGTTGCAAAGGTTTTTAAGTCGCGTTATCCTTTATCATCTACAAAACCACGACTGTTTTTTGACAGTGTTTATGTAAATTCCTTCGGATCTTTACAAGATAGAGTACCGTTCAAAAATATCTCAAGAGAAAAAATAACGATAGAATCTAAAGAATTTCGTGTCTTAGGTGATACACGTGCCGATGAATTTGCATTTGTGCCAAGCGCAATTACGACAGTTAATTCCAATGTCGAACTCCCGTTCTTTCTGCGCTATATTCCGAAAAACAGAGGCATAGACAGTGCTGACATATTCCTGCGTTATGCGCCCGGTCGCAATGAAGTGAAAGATTCATCCTCGATGCGTGTCTATGGATTTGGTGCTCAGCAAGAGGTACGGATTATTGATGTGCAAGCCGATTTACTGCCCGGAACAGATTTCGTTCGTGATACTGTCTTTTTGCGTGATGTTCCTGTCGGATCTACTAATACGATTACCATAAAATTTGCTAATACCGGAAATACAAACTTTGGTATAGTGTCTCAAAAGATAGAAGGTGACAGTCAATTTACACTGACTAAACCATTATCAGTGGAAAAAGATTTGCGTCCTAATGAACAAGATGTCGCAAGCATAACATTTAATCCCCGTTTGGAAACCGATTTGGGATTGTACGAGGCGCAATATATTATTCATAACAATATTCACACCCGCATTCCTACCTCGCCAGATTCGGTTAAAAGACGCATTATTACTTTAAGAGCAAGAGCACTTACTCCTATCATGTCTATTGTTGGTACGCAACAAGATACTATACGTTTGGGTACATTTCGTTTGCCTTTTAATAAAGCATGCGCACTTAAATTTGTGGACGATACGGTGTTAATTGAAAATAAAGGTAATGCAGAATTGCGAATTAAAACTCCTACATTATCTGGAAAGATTGATACAAAATTTTCTCTGCAAAATGCACAAGCGGATACAATACAAAAACAGAATAACCGAGCTTTGATCGTCCGGTTTTATCCTGAAAAATTAGGAGCAGATACTGCATATATCGAAATTCAGTCGAATGACCCGTTCCGTCGCAATAAAATACTTACTTTAATAGCAACTGTCGCACCGCCTGATACCGTTCAGTTGAATGCGCCTGTCTTTACTGCCAAAGATGGACTGGTGATGAGCGTTCCCTTACGTACTCCGTCCTTTGCCATCGCACAAGCATCAAAAGTTCGATGCAATCTTGTGCTTGATGAATCAGCATTATGGTTTGTTCGTGCAGAAACAGCAGGTGCTTCAGCCGGAGGAAAAATTTTTCCTCAACGCTTGCAAGACGGGGTTGTCGGTTTACAAATTGAGTCACCACTCGGCGGTACTTTTGCACCTAATGATACATTATGTCTTTTGGTTTTGAAAACCTATTTCGGCAAACTTGGAAATTCACCTATTGTGATAACTGCTCCACAAATTGGCAATGCCGATTGTGATGAGCTGTTTGTTCCCAAACAAGTTGCCGGTACATTTGCGCTGGACTCTGCATGTTTCTTTGCATTTAATCATATAAACAGTTCTTCATCTCGGTTCGGCATACGTAGCATCACGCCATTACCCGCGAAAGAGCATTCGACAGTTATTGTTGAACTTGCTTATCCGAGCTTAACCAAGATTTCAGTTTATTCCACTGCCGGAATTTTGATGAAAGAAATAATGCATAATTATCTTCGCGATGG
>JAYRWZ010000526.1:0-2323 GCA_041917875.1 Chloroflexota bacterium
AGAGCAGCTCGTAAAATTTTATCGCGCAAACGCATCTTTTCATCTGTAGTTCGGTCAAAATACATAATGCCGTCCACGAAGGTGTTTTCTACACGTGCAAAATTGGATAAGGGATGGGCACTCCAGACAACAATATCTGCATCTTTTCCTTTTTCTATACTACCTGTTTTATCTTGCACACGTAATTGAATTGCCGGATTAATGGTCACCATTTTTAATGCTTCTGTTTCCGATACTTTGCCGTATTTCACTGCTTTTCCGGCTTCTTGGTTCAAGCGTCTCGCCATTTCGGCATCATCGCTGTTGATGGAAGTAATAACTCCTTGTTCATGAAGTATTGCCGGATTTTGGGGTATTGCGTCATATACCTCGAATTTATATGCCCACCAATCGGCAAAGGAAGAAGCCGTTGTGCCGTGTTTAGCCATTTCCGATGCTAACTTATATCCTTCGAGGATATGTGTAAAATTCTGAATTTTAAAATTAAATTCTTCGGCAAGGCGCATAAGCATTAATATTTCTGATTGCACATAAGAATGACAATGAATAAAACGTTTACTGCGGAGAATTTCCAAGAGAATATCTAATTGTATATCACGTCGCGGCGGTAAAGAATTTGCTTTATCTTTTGCTGACATAGCATCGAAATCCTTTATCTTTTTTTCATATTCGAGGGCGGCTTGAAAGCCATCGCGCATAATTTCTTCCACGCCCATTCTAGTTTGCGGATATCGTGTAGTAAAGTTATCGCCCCAATGACTTTGTTTGACATTTTCGCCAAGAGCAAATTTAATTGTACCTTCGGCATCAGCAAATTTTAGATTATCGGCATCGCTTCCCCAGCGTAATTTTATAAGTTGTAGTTGTCCGCCTATCGGATTAGCCGAACCATGTAATAAATGGGATGATGTAACACCGCCCGCTAATTGTCGGTAAATATTAATGTCATCTGGTTGAAGCACATCGCCAATTCGTACTTCGGCAGTAATAGCATGAGTACCTTCATTGACACCTGATTCAATCGCAATATGGGAGTGTTCATCAATAATACCCGGAGTTATGTGTTTACCTGCAACATCTATAATTGTATCGGCTTTTGTGGATAGATTTGTACCGACAGCGGCAATTTTCCCATTAGCAATAAAGAGATCACCTTTTTCGATTATTTCACTAGTGCCGGCGCATGTCCAAATTTTTGCATTTTTCAGCAATACACTTTTCTGAACCGGTTTGTCTCGAAAACCAAAAGGCGAATCGGGCATTAGTGTGCGATGCAATACTGTCGGTTTTGTTTTTTGTGCTGTATCTTTTGGTGGTGCTGTAAAAGCAGAATCACGGCGTGCAGTCCAAACAACACGATTATTATCGGGAAATATCAACGTGCCTTTTGCCGATAAAGAATCCATGGTGCCGGAAGCCCGGATTTTGCCATCAAAACCCAAAGAATCACCGGAAAATGAAAATTGTGCGCTATTATTCATATAAGCGAAGTCTGCTTGTATGTCTTTGGTGTTCATGCTCATTTTGGCTCGGGGATTATTGCGCTCCCCGCTAATTTTTACAGTAAAGTTTTGTGGAAGTGTTTCAATGTTTACAGTCCATTTTCCACGAATATCATACATGTTGTTTTTTTTGATTGTATATTCTTTCCCTGCGACGAATGTTGAATATATTGATGTTTTCTCATCAAAAATATCACCGTCTGTCATGAGTAAATTTGCAATCTTTCCTTTTTCTACAGAACCTAAAATATCGGCAATACCAAGCATTTTTGCGGGTTGTTGTGTCAATGCTGCAAGTGCTTTTTCTTTTGATAATCCATAAGAAATTGCTTTGCGAATATTAGGCAAAAAGTCTGATTTATTTTTTAGGGAACGTGTTGTAAAGCTGAACACTATGCCGACAGAATCAAGTCGGTAAGGATTTGCCGGAGCAGCATCCCAGTGAAATAAGTCTTCAAGTGAAATATCTTCGGCGCGCTCGGCGGTGGAAACATCGGGCACTGCGGGGAAATTTACGGGAAGTATAAGTGTTGGTTTTATGGGAGCCAGTGAAGATAAACGCCGATATTCAAAGCCATTGCCGATATACATAATGGGTAAAGAAAATTCTTTTGCAATTTTATCTCCTCTTACAATAGTATGCTCATTATTTGTTTCAAAAAAGAAAGGTCTTTTTTTATCAATATCGTCGGCAAGTGCTTCCAAGGATGAGTTAATCTCAGGTGGTGTTATTGCGGACACTTTCGCTATCGAATGTGCTTTTGCATACCATTGAGCATCATAGAATGCCTGACGCAATAGGGCAATACTGCCCATCATTG
>JAYRWZ010000527.1:0-2448 GCA_041917875.1 Chloroflexota bacterium
GCAATTTATCGCTCGAACCGACAGCGGTATTGACTCTTTATCAGACATCATCGGTAAACGCATTGCATACGTAGATGCCGCCTCAACTTCGGGATATATTCTGCCAAAATCCCTTTTGGCCGCAAAACAAATACGCCCTTCCGATGAAGTTTTCGGTATGCGCCATGACAATGTGGTTACTATGGTATATCAGAAACAAGTTGATGTCGGTGCCACATATTATTCCCCACCCGACCCAAAGACCGGAGAAAATCTGGATGCACGTGTTCGGGTGAAAAGTCAATATCCGGACATTGAAAAAACTGTCAAGATCATTGGATTTACCCAAGAAATACCCAATGACCCTTGGGTATTCAGACAAGATATGCCGCAAGATATTCAAAAAAAGATCTGCGATGCACTTATCAAGTTTCAAGCAACACCGAATGGAAAAAAAGCTCTGTTTGAAACGAATTCCGCCGAAGGACTCTCCCCTGTTTCTGATAGTGACTATGATGTACTTCGGGCAATGATTAGACACTTTGGGGGCAATCTTGAAGCATTGTTACAGAAGAAAAAATGATTCGGTATAATGATTGCGGGGCAAATTTTCAACTAAGAGGATATATTATTCGTTTTATTTAACGATTTTTGTATTCGATTTCTACAGAAAAACTTCTTTCGTTGTTAACTATAAACACATGCGTTTTAATTTACTCTCAACCGATGTTGCGATTGATCTCGGTACGGCAAACACCCTTATCTGGATGAAGGGCAAAGGGATAGTCCTTAATGAACCGTCCATCGTTGCCTTTGATCGAAACACAAAACACATTATTGCCATTGGGCATGAAGCACAAGAAATGCTCGGCAGAACCCATAAAGATATCAGCACAATACGCCCACTGAAGGATGGTGTAATCGCCGACTTTGAGATTGCCGAGGGTATGTTGCGTGCTTTTATCCGCAAAGTATCTCTTTCATGGCAACCCGCTCGTCGTGTTGTGGTCTGCGTTCCCACAGGGATTACCGAAGTGGAAAAACGAGCCGTGCGCGACAGTTGCGAGCATGCAGGCGCAAAGGAGGTTTATCTGATAGCTGAACCTATGGCTGCAGCAATCGGGCTTGATTTACATGTTCATGAACCCGTCGGCAATATGATTGTTGATATTGGCGGTGGCACTACCGACGTGGCAGTTATTGCCCTCTCCGGTATTGTTAATCATGAATCGCTCCGCATTGCAGGTACGGAAATGACCTCTGCTATTGTCCAATATTTTAAGCGTAATCATAATATTCTTATCGGTGAAAGAACTGCCGAAACTATCAAATGTGAAGTCGGTTCCGCTTATCCCTTGGAAGAAGAAATTGAAATCGAAGTCAAAGGGAGAAACCTACTTACCGGTATCCCCGAACTGATCACCATCAGCTCTTCCGATATTCGTGAGGCATTGTCAGAATGTGTGACAACGATTGTCGAAGCGGTAAGAAATCTGTTAGAGAGAACACCACCCGAACTTTCAGCAGATATTTTCGATCGTGGCATCCTTTTATCCGGCGGTGGTGCTTTACTCAAAGGTTTAGACAGACGATTACAAGAAGAAACATCATTACCGGTGCATATTGCTGAAGATCCCTTAACGGCGGTGGTGCGAGGAACAGGTCGCGTTATCGAAAATCTGAGTGAATATCAAAATGTGTTAATTAAGAGTAAACGTTATTAAGTAACGTAGTTTAATATTGCAGTGAAAAAAGTAAAGCCCATAGAAATATGGGCTTTTTCATGTTATATCAATGCACAATTTAGTGCAGCATAAGCGACAAGGTTGAACAATTGCCCTCTGAATCTCTTGCATGAACATAATATAAACCCGATAAACCGCGTAGATCTAACTCAATATTGCTGGCATTTCCACTGCGATGAAGAACACAACGACCCAAGACATCATACACTCCCAGATTTTCTGCATTTTCTGCTTGTACCCTGCCGTCGCTATAATGCAATGGAATTGATGAATGTAACGTTGATGTGATGAGACGCTCTTCTCCAACAGAAGTCACAGGCGTAAATTTAACACGTGCTATGGCTCTTTCATTATTTAAGAAGCCACCTATATAAAATTCTTCATTGGTTATAGGAATAATGGTTGTTATTATTTCTCCAATACCTTTTTTACCGAATGTCGTTTGCCATTGTAAGTCCAAATTTTGATTAAAGACAGCTACGAAACCATCAAATGCAGGATAACTATACAGGAGCGTCTGATTAATTGCCTCTTCGTATTCTTTATAAGTCGTTGTTTGACCGGCAGCAATGATATTGCCATTCGGTAATAGAGCAAGTGATTTTAACCATAATAATTCAGAGCCGGTAAATGTTTTTTTTGCAAGCAATGTACCATCAGGAGAAAATTTACGTAAAAAACCAACTCCTTTTGATCCAAGATTTTCTCGTGACGACGTTAAAAC
>JAYRWZ010000528.1:0-3188 GCA_041917875.1 Chloroflexota bacterium
AATACAAGAAATACTGAGTTTGTTACTATTGTTCTGATATCGCAACTTGTCCTGTTTTTAAGCAAAGTTGTCATAGAGTTCCTTCGTAGCCGCATTTTATTGCATATCGGTTCGCGTATTAATATCTCGCTGATTGCCGACTTTCTGCGAAAAATTATGCGTTTGCCCATTTCATTTTTTGAAACCAAAAAAACGGGCGATATTTTACAACGCATTCAAGATCATAAGCGCATTGAAACTTTACTTACATCCTCGTCAATCTCGGTTATCTTTTCTCTTTTTACCTTATTGGTGTTTGGGGTAATGTTTTTTCTTTACAGCACCACGATGTTTATTGTGTTTTTTGCCGGAACACTACTCTCGGTCTTATGGATTTTGGCTTTTCTCAAAAAAAGAGCAGACATAGATCATAAACGTTTTAGACAATTAAGTGATAATCAAAATTCATTGATTCAATTGATTCATGGTGTGCAAGAAATAAAATTACATAATATTGAAATGCAGAAACGCTGGGAATGGGAACGTTTGCAAGCAAAAATGTTCCATCTTAATGTAAAAGCATTGGCTTTAGCACAAAAGCAGCAATCGGGTATTCTGTTTATCAATGAACTAAAAAATATCATTATCACGTTTCTTGCGGCGCATGAAGTGCTCGCCGGCAATATGACCATAGGTATGATGTTGTCGGTTTCTTATATACTTGGTGTACTTAATAGTCCTGTGGAACAGTTATTAGGATTTTTTCTTTTGTCTCAAGATGCTCGTTTAAGTCTTGAACGTATGGCAGAAATTCATGCCGCTCCCAATGAAGAACAGCCGGATTTATTGCCATATAACGATGTTCCCCAAGACAAGTCAATTTATATCAATAATGTATCATTCCATTATGCCGGTCCTCACAGCCCTGCCGTATTAGACGCATTGACCTTTGCCATTCCGGAAGGAAAAATTACGGCACTTGTCGGAACAAGCGGAAGCGGGAAATCTACTTTGCTTAAGTTATTGCTAAAATTTTATGAGCCATCGGCGGGAACAATAAGTATCGGCGATACCGATCTACAATCCATAGCTCATCATTCTTGGCGCGATGCCTGCGGGGTAGTATTGCAAGACGGATTCATTTTTTCTGATACCATTGCACGCAATATTGCACCGGGAGAAGAAAAACTGGATCGCGAACGATTGGAATATGCTGTTAAAGTTGCTAATATAAAAGAATTTATCGCCGGATTGCCCTTAGGATACTCTACAAAAATAGGGCAAGAAGGATTAGGATTAAGTACAGGGCAACAACAACGATTATTGATTGCCCGTGCGGTGTACAAAAATCCTGATTATTTGTTTTTTGATGAAGCAACGAGTGCATTGGATGCCCTCAATGAAAAAACAATAGTCGAGCATTTAAATACCCTCTACAAAGGGAAAACAGTGCTTATAATTGCTCATCGTTTGAGCACAGTCAAAAATGCCGATAATATTGTGGTATTGCATAATGGAAAAATTGTTGAACAAGGTAATCATGAACAGTTACTTGCTCTAAGAGGCGCGTATTTTTCATTAGTAAAAAATCAATTAGAGCTGGGATCATAATATGCCACACCATACTCAACATAGTGAAGAATTTGAGGATATACTCACGCAAATGCCGCAATGGACTATGCGATGGGGCATTGCCGCACTTTTTATATTTATGTGTATTGTGATTGCTGCTACATGGTTTATTCATTATCCCGATGTGGTTATAGCGCAATGCAGTTTAACATCCGCAGATCCGCCGGCAAAAATTATTGCCCATGCATCAGGTCGTATTGTGGATTTATATGTCAAAGATACATCGTCAGTTAAGGCAGGTGAGCCTATAGCTTTACTTGAAACCGCCGCCGATCCCTCCAAAATTTCAATGATTAAAAAACAATTGGCTTCTCTTTCTCAATCGGTGACAAAATCGGTACTTATGGGCAATATCTATTTCCCTGAATATTCGACTCTCGGTGAAGTACAAACGGCATATTCTGATTTTTTACTTGCAGTTTCCGATTACAGGTTCTATTCATCCGCAGAATATAATAGTGCAAGTGTTGTGTCAATAGAAAAACAGATTACGTATGCCAAAACAGTTGAACAAAAGCTAAAACAACAAAAAGAGTTGTTAAAACGCGATTTGGAACTAGCCGAAAAGAAAATGGACAATGATAAAATTCTTCGACAAAAAGGACATATTTCTGATGCGGATTTAGCACTATCCGAAAGTAATTTTCTCCAAAAAAAATATGCTCTTGATGCGCTGGATGCCAATATTGTCAACAATTCCATGCGTGTTGTGGATGCACAAAAAAATATACAGGAAACGCAACAACAGCGTCAAGAAAGAATTCATATTACCGAAGTTCGATTGCAGGAAACTTTTAAGAACTTGCAAAATACTATTGAAGTATGGGAAAAAAAGTATTTACTCCGCAGCCCTATTGATGGTACTATTTCATTTTATAGAGTATGGAGTAAAAATCAAACGGTAAATCAAGGTGATGAGGTGTTTGCTGTTATACCACCCAATATTGAGATTATCGGTAAAGTACAAATTCCTCAATACGGATCAGGAAAAGTGCATATTGGGAGTAAAGTTATTCTCAAATTCGATAATTATCCCTATACGGAATTTGGAACTGTTGCCGGAACTATACGCACTATATCATTATCAGCAAAAGATAATGGCTATATTGCTACAATCAGTTTGGATAAAGGATTGACCACGTCCTATGGTAAAATGCTCACATTTCAGCAAGATATGGAAGGAAAAGTAGAAATCATTACTGAAAATATTCGTTTGATGGAAAGATTACTCTTACCTTTGAAAAAATGGAAGTGATGAAGCTGTGAAATAATATTGTGATTTTACAGAAGAATTGTGTATTCCCCAAAAAATGTATTATCGGTTCAGAAAAAGCCGTTCTTTTTTACAATATTCTATTATCATCTCATATTTTTCACATTATCCGAATCATTTCTCTCTTGATGCCAGACCAAAACAAAATGATGCAATACCTAAAGCAACAAGCTTCGCTGTGCGATTATCACTATCATAAAGCGGGTTCATTTCTACGAAGTCCACTAAACGAGTTTTTTGGGTTTTGCCGGCTAAAAATGCCATTTCCATAAATTCATCTGCTGTAAACCCCATCGCTGCCGGC
>JAYRWZ010000529.1:0-4664 GCA_041917875.1 Chloroflexota bacterium
CCGGAAGCGTAGGGGCAAAGGGCAAGGAAAGACGCTCATTACCAACAAACCAGGAAGTGGTCAGCCCACCGAGTAAATATAACCCGCGTTTATCAACGGGTCCTAAGGGTGTGGCAGTGTCGTCTTCGGCAAAGAGTTGTCCTTGTAATAATACACATAAGAACAGAGTCGCAAACAATACATTTTTCATAAGTATCCTTTAAAGTTTTTCACGAATGCTGTACTCAGCTTCGCGTAGTGAATTTTTAACAATCAGTTCGCCTATTAAGCCAACTGAGATAAGTTGAACCCCGACAATGATAAGTGCTACGCCAAAAAGTGCCAAAGGTCTATTGCTGAGGACTGTTCTGTCGAAATACCATTCTACCGTCAAATATGCATCTGTGGTTAAACCTATAAGAGCCATTAAAGTACCGATAGTGCCCATTAAATGCAAAGGCCTTTTGAGGTATCGTGTTGTGAAAAGAACTGTGAGGAGATCCAAGAAGCCCTTAAAGAAGCGACTGAAGCCAAATTTAGAATATCCATGTTTTCTCGCATGATGAGTTACCGGCAATTCCGTAACCCGAAATCCTTCCCAAAAAGCAAGAGCCGGTATATAGCGGTGCATTTCGCCATAGACTTGAACTGTTTTGACGACTTCTTTTCTGTATGCCTTCAAGCCGCAATTGAAGTCATGGAGCGTTATGCCACTGGCTTTAGATGTAACATAGTTAAAGAATTTCGACGGGATAGTTTTATGCCAGGGATCATGCCGTTTTTTCTTCCATCCGGACACTAAATCATACCCTTCTTTGATTTTTTCAATAAGCCGAGGGAGTTCTGAGGGATCGTCTTGCAAGTCGGCATCCATTGTAATAACAATATCGCCTTTAGCTTGTTTGAACCCAATAGCGAGCGCAGCCGACTTCCCATGATTGCGACGAAAACGAATCGCTCGGAATTTTCTGTTGGTATGATGAATGGCACGTATGACTTCAAAGGAAGCATCCGTGGAGCCGTCATCAATGAAGATAACCTCGTAGCTATTACCGGCGATGGATTGCAACACAGTTTCTAATCGCTCCGCAAGTTCATGTAATGACTCTTCCTCATTGAGCAATGGGATAATCACGGAAACCTGTGTCCTATCAGCAAAATTTTGATGCCTTCGCGAATCGTGCTGTTTTTCTCTTGGTTTATTCATTGTTCTATCATCGGTTTTTGCTTGAGTTAAGGGCATAGAACCGGAGTCGGGCGTTTCGTCATTACGTTTCTCCGCATTGGTATTGCGTTGATTGTTGCGTTTACGTCTTTGAGGATGTATATTTCGCTCTTGTTCCACAGTAAGATTTTACTCCTAAATTTAGCCGTTCGTCGGTGACGCTGTTAAAGAGAATGGAAAATTTGATGACAAAGATAATCAAAAAAAAAAATGCCCGATGTATTCCATCAGGCATTCATCGAGAAATATGTACTATTAACCAAGATATGAACGCAGCGATTTTGAGCGTGAAGCATGACGCAAACGACGAATTGCTTTTTCTTTGATCTGTCGAACGCGTTCACGGGTTAGATTAAATTTTTCGCCAATTTCTTCTAAAGTAAGCACAACACCGTCCAAGCCGAAATAATACTTTATGACTTCTGCTTCGCGTTGTGTAAGTGTGTTCAAGACTTGCTGCACCTCCACGCGCAAAGACTCACGCATGAGTTCCGAGTCGGGGGGCGGTTGTTGATCATTCGGAAGAATATCAAGTAAACGATTGTCCTCGCCTTGCACAAAAGGAGCATCAACGGACAAGTGTCTGCCGGATATTTTGATGGTTTCTGCGATTTCTGCAACGCTCATCTCAAGTTGTTCGGCTAATTCAGCTGCTGTCGGCTCGCGTTCGAATGCTTGTTCAAGCTCACTAAACTTTTTACCGATTTTATTGAGAGCACCTACTCGGTTCAAGGGTAAGCGAACAATACGACTTTGTTCAGCAAGTGCTTGTAAAATAGATTGGCGAATCCACCACACAGCATAGGAGATAAATTTGAAGCCGCGTGTCTCATCAAAGCGTTTAGCAGCTTTTATCAAGCCAAGATTACCTTCATTGATAAGATCACCTAAAGATAAACCTTGATTTTGGTATTGCTTGGCAACACTCACCACAAAGCGCAAATTGGCTTTCACTAAACGTTCAAGTGCAAGATCACCTTCTCGAGTGCCACGTTTGATAGCTTGTGCAAGTGCAATTTCGTCATTTGCTTTTAATAGTTCTACTCGCCCGATTTCCTGCAAGTACTTATCTAATGACTGACTTTCACGATTTGTGTACTGTTTCGTAATCCGCATTCAATATTCATCAATAAGTGAAAAAACAATGTCAATTTTTACCGGAAAGTGTTCCGCAATGTCCCAAATGGGCTGCAAAAATACGTGAAATTTGATGGATGTACTCAACTATATAAAAAAAACTTCATGATGCAATCTAGTTTTAAAACATCACAATAACACATAGTTGCAGATGGGAGGGGACGAAAATTTTATTCGGGTATTGTCAAAAAAATTTGCAGATTCAAAAAAAGTTTGTAATTTCGCACTCCCATTTACGAAGCATCGGGCTCGTAGCTCAGTTGGGAGAGCGCTTGAATGGCATTCACGAGGTCAGGGGTTCGATTCCCCTCGAGTCCACCAAGCAGGAAATATTGAAAATTTAGTGGGATCGTAGCTCAGCTGGTTAGAGCGCCTGCCTGTCACGCAGGAGGTCGCGAGTTCGAGTCTCGTCGGTCCCGCAATCAAGCCCACATTGTTATGTGGGCTTTTTTTTATCATATCACTTATGTACTATCTCATACCCCACCTCATCATTATTCACTAAATTTGCACGATAAAGTCTGTGAAACGACAGAACAAACGATGACTATGCTTTGGTAAAAAACAATGACGATATGATAATCATCAGCACGGAGTATCATATTGAGAGCAGGGGATGAAATGCTACACACATTACATTTAGATATCGAACAATTGCAAAGAGTAATCCCCGGATTTCTATTGCTTGATTTACATTTGACAATTCTGTCTGCAGGACATCAAATGCTGCAATATTGCCCAATAGACATACCAGCATCATTTGCAGACAATTTTAGGATTGTGTCGCCCCCCGATTGTAGTCTGAGTGAAACAATATCAGGCAGTACAGTGATTTTGGAAGGTAAAAGAAATCGGCAAACGTTGCAAGCCACTGTCGAGCATTTAGCTCATTCCGATTATTTGCTCATCGTATGTTCTCCATTATCAATAACTGATGACTTCGTAGAACGTACAGAAAACATTCATACGAATATAACACAAAATACGTTGAAAGATCAGCCATACAACTTGAGTGCTGCTCTTGAAAATAGCAACACTGCAATTCTTACAACCGATACCCTCAGAACAATAACATGGGCTAATCAACACTGTGTGAACTTGATAGGATTTACTTTCGCTGAATTGATTAATACCAATTTTTTAGATCTATGGCATAATCTTGATAATACTATAACAAACAGTGTACGTTCAAGTATCGAAAATTATTCTTCTTTTGAAATAGAGTTGCCCGCAAAAGACAATAAGATTGGATCAAAATGGGTTTCAGGGACTGTACAGCCGCTTATACATAATACTGCAATTACGGGGTGTGTCGTCATACTGCAAGATATTACACATAAAAAACACGTTGAATTACAAGGATATAAAAATTCAAAACGCTTACATGATTTGGTGATTAATCTCAATGACGCCGTACTCTTAGAAAATGAAAAAA
The DNA here is from genome assembly GCA_041917875.1 of Chloroflexota bacterium. Classification (GTDB taxonomy): domain Bacteria; phylum Bacteroidota; class Ignavibacteria; order Kapaibacteriales; family UBA961; genus UBA2353. Next base: position 3,777 of record JAYRWZ010000529.1, read on the forward strand.
GACAAATAGAAATAGTTAATAAAAGATTCTGTGAATTATTTGCAATCCCATATAGTCCGGAAATGTTAATCGGTGCTGACTGTACAAAAGCTGCCGAGAATTTTAAACATCTATTCATTGACGAAGAAGAATTTGTACGTAGAATTGAAACAATTTTAGCTGATAAAAAGCACGTCGTCGGTGAAAAATTACATTTAAAAGACGGTCGCTGCCTTGAACGTGAATTTATACCAACTATTACGGATCAGCAATATTTAGGACATTTATGGATATATTCGGATATTACCGAAAGAATAGGTTATCAAGAAAGAATATCCAAACAGAGAGAATTTTATGAAAATGTGCTCAATCAAATACCTTCTGATATTGCCGTGTTTGATAAATCGCATCACTATCTGTTTGTCAATCCGATTGGGATAAAAAGTCCTGAAATTCGCCAATGGATTATCGGAAAAACAGATTACGATTATTGTGAATTTAGAAATAAACCACTGAGCATTGCAGATGACAGGCGTGAACTCTTTAATGCCGTAATTCAAACAAAGAAACTGCGTGTCTGGGAAGAAGAGTTGAAAAAAAATGACGGTAATGTCGAGTATTATTTACGTTATATGTATCCTGTGCTTGATTCCGAACAAGAAGTTATTATGGTTATCGGCTATGGTGTAAATATAACTGAAAGGAAAAAAGCAGAAAAAACCATTGCGGAAGCATTAGCTCAACAAAAAGAATTATATGTGCTGAAATCGAATTTTATTTCGATGATTTCTCATGAGTTCAGAACGCCGTTAAGTACAGTGCTTTCTTCAACTCAACTTCTTAAAAAATACAGTAATACCTTAACCGCCGAGAAAAAAGAAAAACATTTAGTCACCATAGAAAAAGCAG
>JAYRWZ010000530.1:0-1627 GCA_041917875.1 Chloroflexota bacterium
ACATAGTACACATCTTTGTGTGAATGGACTATTGCAAGAAGTGAATCCGCATCACAGAATTGGGCAAACTCGAGAGCAGCATGAGCTACGCTGTGCAAACTTGGTACAGATACAAGTTGAATATTGGTATGAAAGAGTAATCCCTTGACAAAACTATAGCCGATTCGTAAACCGGTGAATGAGCCGGGACCTGCGGAAATAGAAACGAAGTCAATGTCATTGGCGGATTGTCCTACGCTCCGCAAAAGATGTTGTGTCAGTTCTGCCAGCGCCGAATCATGAATATTTTTAACATAAAGTGAGTACTCGGCAATGAGATTATCGTTCTTGTGGAGAGATACGCCACAGGTGTTGCCGGATGTTTCATACGCCAATTGTAAAGCCATAGTCAGTATATGAATTGAGAACGAAGTTTTTGCTTAGCCGCTTGCTTCGTAATTTTGGATAAATATTTCTATAAACGAGAACAAATTTATGACATCAAGAGAAATTCGACAGTCTTTTTTAGATTTTTTTGCTTCAAAGAACCATAAGATTGTTCCGAGCGCACCGGTAATTCCGCATGGTGACCCAACATTATTGTTCACAAATGCGGGAATGAATCAATTCAAAGATGTGTTCCTGGGTCAGGGAAAAAGAGATTTTTCGCGTTGCGCCGATACACAAAAATGTATTCGTGTTTCAGGAAAGCACAATGATCTTGAGGAAGTAGGTTATGACACATACCACCACACGCTCTTTGAAATGTTAGGTAATTGGAGTTTTGGTGACTACTACAAATCCGAAGCTATTGCATGGGCTTGGGAGTTGCTAACTGATGTATGGAAGTTACCAAAGGAGCGATTGCATGCAACGGTGTATAGAACCGATGAACAAGCATATTCGTTATGGACACAATTTCTTCCGTCGAGTCAAATACACTACTTCGATGAAAAAGACAATTTCTGGGAAATGGGTGACACAGGTCCCTGTGGCCCTTGTTCTGAGATACACTTCGATAGAACTCCTGATTTATCCGGTGGTCCATTGGTCAATGCAGGAGTTCCGGAAGTAATAGAAATTTGGAATTTGGTGTTTATACAGTACAACAGATTACCCGACCGTTCACTTCAGCCTTTAGCACAGACGCATGTGGATACCGGAATGGGGTTCGAGCGTATTTGCGCCGTGATGCAAGGAAAAATGTCTAATTATGATACAGATGTGTTCTCACCGATTATTGAAAAAATCGAAGAGCTTACCGGCAAAAAATACTCAACCGAATTAGATAATAAAGACGGGATTGCTATGCGAGTGATAGCAGACCATATTCGGACACTTTCATTTGCCATAGCGGACGGTGCCGTCCCTTCTAATGATGGCAGAGGATATGTCTTGCGCCGTATTTTACGACGTGCATCAAAATATGCAAGAAATCTTGGTGTTCATGAACCGTTTCTATTCCAATTAGTAGGAATTCTTGCACAAACTATGGGCGATATTTTCCCGGAAATTCTTGAACGACAATCATACGTGGAATTACTCATAAAAAATGAAGAAGAAAGCTTTCTTTTAACTCTTGACAGGGGTATTGAAAAATTTGAAAATATTTCAATCTCTGATTTGAACGTTATCTCGGGCGCAGATG
>JAYRWZ010000531.1:0-2547 GCA_041917875.1 Chloroflexota bacterium
GCCTTCTTACGTGCCTCAGCTTCCCCCAATTTATCATGCACCATTATCACTTCGGCAATTTGCATTCCTATAGGAAAAACGGGATTGAGTGAAGTCATCGGTTCTTGGAAAATCATTGCTATTTCCTTGCCGCGTATTGTGTACATGTCTTCATAACTCATTTTCACAATATCACGGTTTTTAAACCAGATTTCACCGTCAACAATGCGTCCGGGAGGATCAGGTATCAGTTTCATCAAAGAAAGCGATGTCACAGATTTACCGGAACCGGATTCACCTACTAATCCTAATACTTCACCTTTGTAAATATCGAAGGAAACACCATTGACGGCTTTCGCCCATTTTCCTTCAATATTAAAATGTGTATGGAGGTTTTTTACCTCAACCAATTTCTCTTTTTTTTCAGAAATCACGATAATTTACTGTTCTTTAATGATAAAATTAACGAAGACGAGAAAATACTTTCGGATCAAATGCTTCTCGGATTGCCTCTCCGATAAACACCACTGCAATAAGTGTCAAAAACATTGCACTTAGCGGAACAAGAATCAACCACCAATAACCATCGGTCAAATTAGCCAATCCTACACTGACCATTTGTCCCCAACTTGGTGTAGGTGGCATAAGCCCAAAACCCAAAAAATCTAAACTCAGGAGAGATGTAATTCCACTGACAACCGCAAATGGTAAAGATGTTACTATTGGAACTAAAGAATTTGGCAATATATGTTTAAACAAAATTTTATGGGTTGGAACGCCAATAGAAATGGCTGCTGCAACATAATCTTTGGCTCGTTCACGATAGAACTGTGCACGCATTTGATTTGCCGGACCTAACCATGCAAAAATAGCATTTAACATTACAAGCAAGGAAAACTGAAATATTGTACTTTTCGGGTTTAATAATGCAACTAAAATAATAATAAGAAACAAAACCGGCAAAGTACTCCATATCTCCATAAATCGTTGAAGAAACATATCAAATTTTCCTCCCCAATAGCCCATTGCAGCACCAATAGGTACACCAATAAGATACTGGAGAATAGTTAATATAAGACCAAAAGTTATTGATACTTGAAATCCATACAACATTCGAGCAAAGACATCACGCCCGCGATCATCGGTGCCAAAAATTCTTCCTGTTGCTCCCTCCTTTTCTTCAAATGGTGCAGCAAACAGTGGATTTCCAGAAGTTAAATCCTCAAGTGGACCATAAGGATACAGAGGCATAATGACATAATTTTCCGAATTTGGATCTTGTTCATATTGTTCTTGTAACAAACGATAATTACATTCTCCCTCATTGCCAACTTGCCCCACACTGACACCTGAAACGAATGGGGGGCTTGTAAGCATTCTCAAGACAGGCACATCCATCAAATCGCGAAATGCAGGGAACCGTGTTTCACCATTATAATGGACAATCAATGCACGATTATTGATAAGTAATGGTAAAAAGAAAGAGATAAGATAACAAATTGAGAGTATTATCAATGAATAGTAACCGCGACGAAGTGTTTTAAATTTTCGCCAACGTCTTTGATTAACTGTCAATGGTTTCTGAGAAGATTGCTGATTATTATTTTTCATATATGAATATATTTATGAAATTACTTAAATCTGATGCGCGGATCTACTAATGCAATCGCCAAGTCAGAAATAATTTGCGCAAGTAGAGTAATAACTACAGAAATTACAGTGAAGGAAAATAATATGGGATAATCTCTGGAAAGAAGTGCCTCAAATGATAATTTACCAATACCTTCTATATTGAAAGCTGTTTCTATTAAATAACTTCCACCAAGAAATATTCCTATTATACTACCTATATGTGCAGCTATCGGAATAATCGAATTGCGCATAGCATGTAACCAAATAACGCGATTTTCTCGAATCCCTTTAGCAAATGCTGTACGTACATAATCTTGACTCAGCGTTTCAAGCAATGAATTTTTCATCAACATTGTCAAAGAAGCAAAACCGGCCATGGTATAGGCGATTGTAGGTAAAACAAAGTGCCAAGCCCTATCGCCTATTTGCTCCCACAGAGTTAAATCAAAATACTCATCCGATTGAAATCCACCGAGAGGAAAAATTTGAATACCGCTTTTTGTAGCAAAAAATACCAATAAAACAGCACCAAAAGCCCAACCCGGAACGGAGTATGCAATAAAGATAAGGGTAGAACTTACGAAATCGAAGGTGCTATTATGATTTATTGCTTTCAATATCCCCAGATACAAGCACACAGAGTAACTCAATATAAAACCAATCAACCCAAACTGCATACTGATAGGTAATCTGTCCGCAACCAGTTCTATCACGGGCTTTTTGAATTTATATGAAGTACCGAAATCTAATGTAAAAACTCCGGATACTTCTTTTCGCACAATGCGTACTAAAGGTTCACCTGAGTCCGATTTGGCATCTTCAAATTCCCAACCTTCTAATACTATTGACGGGTTCGAAGCATCAACAACCTGATACCCACTACCTGATTTTTGGACAATTACTGAGCGACCACCGCCGATAAGTCGAGTTTCACCA
>JAYRWZ010000532.1:0-1692 GCA_041917875.1 Chloroflexota bacterium
AAAAACAAATGAAGTTAGGCGGTGGCATTGTTACGTGTATCATTAATGGCGGCATTGAAAAAGGTAAAAGATTTATTGATGCATTAGAGATGTGTTCGCTTTCTGCGAACTTGGGGGATACACGTACGATTGTAACACATCCTGCTTCAACAACTCATTCGAAGCTCACCGAAGAAGAACGACAACATGTCGGAATACTTCCGGGATTAGTGAGAATTTCAGTTGGTTTAGAACATCACACTGATATTATTCAAGATATACATCAAGCACTGGAGAAAAGTGAATGAATGCACCGGTAAATGCCCAGTTTTATCTTCATAAAAAAGAATTTGTCCTCGAAAATGGTGAAATACTGCCAGAACTAATTATCGCCTACAACACGTATGGAACTCTCTCTGAAAATGCCTCAAATGTAGTATGGGTATGTCATGCTCTTACAGCCAATTCTGATTGCGTTGATTGGTGGCATGGTTTAATAGGAAAAGGAAAATTATTCGATACTGATTCATATTTCATCGTGTGCGCCAATATTATAGGATCATGTTATGGAACCACATCTCCAATGCATATAGATCAAAAATCCGGATTACTTTATGGCAATTCTTTTCCTACAATCACAATTCGCGATATGGTTAATGCACATATTGCGTTAAGAAAGTATTTGCAGATTGGTGAGATATATTGTGTTATTGGCGGTTCATTGGGCGGACAACAGGTTCTTGAATGGGCAATAATTGAAAACAATATAATTCAAAACATTATTCCTATAGCGACTAATGCGCAACATTCACCGTGGGGAATTGCATGGAATACGGCTCAAAGAATGGCATTGGAATCTCACTCGAATTTTCATATTTACGGAACTGATGCGGCTCAAAACAATCTAAAAGTCGCACGAGCTATTGCTATGTTATCATATCGAAATTATAACACTTTTGACACAACACAAAAAGATAGTGAGCATAAGATTGAAAACTTCAAAGCAGATACCTATCAACGGTATCAAGGAGAAAAATTATGGCAAAGGTTTGATGCTCATTGTTATTATTGCTTAACTAAATCAATGGATTCACATAATATAGGACGCAATAGAATCTCTTGCGAATCAGCACTAAACACTATTAAAGCCAAGTCATGTGTTATTGGTATTGATACTGATATATTATTCCCGATTAAAGAACAAGAATTTATTGCTCGTCATTTACACTTATCAGAATTTCATTCCATTTCTTCACTGTATGGACATGATGGCTTTTTACTTGAATACAGTCAATTACAATCAATTATTTCTACTTTTTTAGAACATTAACCACTATATGAACAAAAGACTTAATATTGGTGTTTTCGGGTTCGGATGTGTCGGACAAGGTCTGTACGATGTATTACAAAAAACTCGCGGAATGAAAGCAGATATTACAAAAATCTGTGTAAAAGATCGAAACAAAGAACGTTCGATTTCCATGGCAAACTTCACGTATGAAAAAAATGATATTCTCTTCAATCCAGACATAGATTTAGTTGTAGAGCTTATTGATGATGCAGATGAAGCGTACTGTATTGTCAAGCAAGCTATTATAAACGGGAAGTCGGTTGTAACGGCAAACAAAAAAATGATTGCCGAGCATTTTGAAGAATTGTTCGTTTTACAGAAGAAATACAATGTTTCTTTTCTTTACGAAGCATCGTGCTGTG
>JAYRWZ010000533.1:0-9379 GCA_041917875.1 Chloroflexota bacterium
CAACTTTGCGAATATATGACATTTTTCCTAAAACAGGCAATCCTGCAAACGTTTCTTCGTAATAATTGTCTTGAGCTATGACCCCAATGACGTGTGCACGTTGCGATTCATGTGCCAAAAGTGTATTGATTATCACCCCCGCATGGTCATTTGTTCCCAATACTGCTATGTGTTTTTCTGACTCACTGCCTTGCAGTTTTTCATATATGGCAACGATGCTTCGTCCCAAAATGGACACAATCACGGCAAACAGTATGGTCAAAAGCAAAACTCCTCTGCTAAATCCATAACTGTTAAAGAAATAAGTGAGTGACGAAAGTATAAAAAAGGAAATGGAATATCCTAAAACCACCCGCCTGACTAATGATTTGCCCTCAAAGTATGTTCCTGAAAAAAATTGACTTAACAATACTATGGCTGATGCAACAATGAATACCGTAGGATAAGCATAATCAGGTAAACCAAATATAGTATGAAAACGATAGGGAGTTGCAGCCAGAATAGAAACATTAACTGCAAAACAATCCCAAAGAATTGCTGCAACAGAACGTGAGTTTTTCAGAAGTACAGCGATGAGTGCTCTTGCCTTGATGCCTATCTTGAGCAAATAGAGAAACCAGAATGAAGCCCCATAATGCTTTTGTGCAAATATTTCCATTGCTTGATAAAACACTTTGACCTCATTCATTGAGCTGCGTTGAGTGCTTTTGCCCTTGTAATGGATAATCGTCGTTTCATGAAAGTAAGCAGTAAGCCATCCGGACAAATGCGCTCTATAACATAACTCAATGTCTTCTCCGTACATGTGGAAGTCAGGGTCAAAGCCGCAAAGCGCATGAAGAGTCTCTTTTCTGCAAAACATAAATGCACCGCTGATTGCATCAATATAATATGTGGAGTCTTCATCTCGAAAAGATTGGCTATACCTTGCAAAAAGCGATGAACGAGGAAATAGCTTTTCCAAAAAAAACAGCTTACACAATGAAGCCCACGGCGTCGGAAATCCTCGCCGACACGCAGCTTGAAAACTGCCGTCTTCGTTCAAAACTTTACACCCTGCAATGCCCACATTTGGTTCTTTGTCCATATAAGCTAGCATCTTCTCTAAAGTGTTCTCCGAGAGAATTGTATCGGGATTGAGCAATAAGATGAATTTTCCTTTAGATTGTTGAATGGCTATATTATTGGCTTTACCGAATCCCAAGTTTGTATCCAAAGCGATAAAATTGACCCAAGGAAACTGTTGCGGTAAAATGTCCATTGAGCCGTCGCTTGAGTTATTATCAACTACGAAAATCTCCAAAGTCAAGTGTGCGGATGCTCTTTCTATGCTTCTCAAACATTGATACAAAAAGTCTTTGACATTATAGTTTACTATGACAATAGAAATCTCCGGGTGCGTATTTTTGCCGAGCATCTTCACAATTTTCTCATACATATTCAATGGATTCGTTCCCAAATATACTATACAATAGAGAAACTCAGTCACTTAATTCTCGTTCGGAGAAAAGCTCTGCAAAAAAACTTATACTGTTCGATATAGATTCAACACTCATTTCTGTCAAATCAGGTATTCCACAAGATCTTGTCGCTGATAGTTTCGAAAATGTTTTCGGTTTGCGCCCAACCGCTGAATTGAAGGGAGGTTTTGCCGGCAAGACTGATTTGCATATTTTGATTGAGCTAGGCGAAACCTTGGGCTTGCACAGAGAATATGTCATACGGCACCAAAGAAGCGTTATCGAAGAGTTGTCACGACGTTCTGCAATGACATTTTCAACGGAAACAGTAGAATTGCTGCCCGGTGTAATGGAGTTATTGCAGAGTATTGCTCTTCATTCTCAATGTGTTTTGGGATTGGTGACCGGCAATAATGAGTCATGTGCGTATCTGAAATTAAAACCTTATGGACTTGACTCATTCTTTCGTATAGGTGCTTTCGGCTGCGAACATGAACAACGTAACAGATTACCCGCCATGGCAATCGAAAGAGCAAGGCATACGTATCCGCATTGCTTGTTTGAGCCGCAATCAACATGGATTATTGGCGATTCGCCGGCAGATGTACAGTGTGCACTGGTGAACTTTATGCAATGTTTGGGCGTTACAACGGGGCAATTTACCGCAGATGAACTACAAGCAAGTGGAGCACATTATGTCGTTGAAAATTTTGAAGATTATGAAAATATTGTTAATCTACTTTTACAGTAAACCTCATGGATGAAAGAAAAATAATTATTGCGATAGACGGACCTGCAGGATCAGGTAAATCAACAACAGCCAGATATGTAGCCCAACATTTCCGCTATGTCTATATAGATACAGGGGCAATGTATCGCGCTATCACGTTTGCTGCTTTGCGAAGTAAAATATCAGCAGAAAATCATGATAAAATCATCAATTTCTTAGAAACAACCAGCATTTCTTTAATGCGCAATGAATCAGGAGAACAAAGGACTTTCGTCAATGAAGAAGATGTTACCCCTCATATTCGTTCAAAAGAAGTATCCGAATATGTCAGTTATTATAGTTCCGTAAGCCGGATTCGTGAATCAATGGTCGAGATACAAAGAAAAATAGGGCAAAATGGCGGTATTGTTATGGATGGACGTGATATAGGCACTGTCGTTTTTCCGCAAGCTGAGCTAAAAATTTTTCTTGTGGCATCATTAGAGCAAAGGGCAAAAAGAAGAATTGCAGAACTTATAGGGCAAAATATTATGATGTCAATTGACGAAGTAATTGAAAATATTAGACAAAGAGATGAGTTGGACTCTAATCGCGATCATTCGCCTCTGATGAAAGCTGTGGATGCCATTGAAATTGACACATCAGATTTAACAATCGAAGAACAAACAGAAAAGATAATCGTCCTCGCTGAAAACATTATGGGAAGAAAAGTAGTATGAGTGTTGTTATTGATAAATTTTCGGGATTTTGCTGGGGTGTTGTGCGAACAGTGCAGATCGCCGAAGAATCTCTTGCTGAAAATGCGAAAGTATATGTTTTAGGACATATCATCCATAACCCTATGGAAATAAAAAGATTAGAGGATAAGGGCTTGCAAACGATTTCCGTTAACGACTTTGAATCCATTGCCCATAGCGGGGCTAAAGTTCTTGTGCGTGCTCACGGTGAACCGCCGGAAACATATAGAAAAGCATTTTCTTTGGGTATAGAAATTATAGATGCTACATGTCCCGTTGTCACAAAATTGCAAGAACGCGTGCGTAAGTTTTATGATCAGGGCTATCAAGTTATAGTGTTCGGTAAAAAAGACCATGCGGAAGTACTCGGTGTTCGGGGTGTGTGTAATGATGAATGTATTGTTGTAAAAAGTAGTGAGGAGGCATTAAGCCATGTTGATATCACAAAAAAATCTGTGTTGTTTTCTCAAACAACAATGGACAGACCAACATTTTTGCAGATTCGCGATACATTAAAATCGCAAATTGCCGAATTGATAGTGGACTCGATGGAGAACATAGCAGTCGAGTTTCATGCTAAAGATACAATCTGTGGGCAGGTATCAGGAAGAGAAACACAACTGCAAAAGTTTGCCGAGCAGAATGATGTTATTATTTTTGTTGCGGGCAGAGCATCAAGTAATGGAAAAGTGCTCTATGATGTTTGCAAAAATGTCAATCCAAGAACATATTTTATTGAGGATACAGATGAGCTAGTGGAGGAGTGGTTTCGAGATGCCTCGACCGTTGGGATAACCGGCGCAACCAGCACTCCCCAGTGGCACATGAATCATGTACAGCACATTATTCAGACAACTTATATGGTGAAAGGTAACTGATATGGGAATTGTAAGCAGTATTAAATTAGTGATATTATTGGCAGGTATTTCTGCATTGGTGTTTTTATTTGCAATAACATTTGTAGTGTTAGCGCAAGAAGTTCATTTTGCCGTGGGATTTCTGTTTTTCGCGTCAATGCTGTACATAGCATTTAGAGTATTGCGCCAGAGACTCACAAAACTTTGAGCATAGAGAGCGGCTCCACATTCTAAGGTTCTTGGATGACAGACACAAAAAATGTCGCACCTTTGCCAAGTTCGGATTCACACCAAACACGGCAATCCAATACCTTTGCAATTTGCTTCGTTATTGCCAATCCCAAACCGGTTGATTTTTCGCCTCCGGTGGGTCTTGCCGAAAGTTTGCCGAATCTGGTAAACAGTTTAACGTGTTCATCCGGATGAATGCCCGGTCCTTCGTCCTTTACATAAAGTATAAGTTCATTTTCCTTTTTTATTGAACCGATATATATGGTTTTTCCTTGTGGAGAAAATTTTACGGCATTGCTTAAAAAGTTATCGAATAATTCTTTGAATAAACGTATATCCACAGTAATTGTATCTTCAAACTTCTCGGTGATAATCGTTAAATTTTTGGATTCCGCTTGTATGTGAATAGTACTGATTGCCATAGTTACAAACTCTTGGACGGCAATTTTCTGCTTATTGACATAAAATCCGGTTTCAGCAAAGCGTCTCGATTCAATGACATCATCAAGCAAATCGCGTATGTCTTTTGTCAGATGAACGATACTCCCTCCAATTGATGCAAGGCGTTCTTTTTTAATTTTTTCAGCATGTAATTGCATCATCTCGCCTTGCAGGTAAATACCTCCGAGTTTATTCCTAACATCATGAGATAAAAGTTCAATCAATGAGTTTGTTGTTTCTAATGAAGAGAGTAAATGACTTGTTCTGTGCGCAACTCGCTCTTCTAATTGTTCATTTATTTCTTTTAGTTTCTGGGATAAAGTAACTTGTTCAGTAACAAACAAATAGGCATTGATAAATTTTGTCGGATTTCCGTCTGAGTCCCTTTCAAAAATAGCTGTACGCAGCTCAACCCATTCAATTTCTCCGTTTTCTCTTTTCATTCTGAATTGGATTTTCTCTTGATTGCCGTTTATGAGTAACTGACATTTTTGTATATGTTTTTGCACAATTTCCATATCAAACGGAATAAGAATCCTGCTGCCTTCGTCAAAACCTTTGCTCATTATTTCATTTATGTCGTTGGTGCTGTACCCTAATTCTGCAAACATGGATCTGCCGGAGTAAATCACTTTGCCATTTGCAATTTCTGAAACAGTAATAAAAACGGGGGAAAGTGTTGTTACTCTTTCTAACAATTTTGTTCGCTCTTGTAAGGATAGCTCCAACTTTTTCCTGTCAGATATATCGCGTATAACAAAGGCAACCAAATAAGCGCTCTTCGAATCTATTTGATTTTTAACGGGTATATACGAGATATGTCTCCAACCTTCATAGTTGTAGAGCCGCCAATGCCTGTCCAATTCTATGGTTTCTCCGTTGAGAATCCGTGCATAGATTGTGTGAAACTCTTTAAATCCTGTTTGTTGTGCATATTCTTCCATACTTGCCCCAACATAGATTTCACCGCCAAAAATACTGACGCTTTCCGTCAAAGCTTGAGCATTAAAGGCAATTACCTTATAGTCCGAATCAGAAATAACAATCACTTCGCCCGTAGAGTTAAAATAGGCATCAAGAATTTGTCGTGTTTTTAAGAGCTGGTCCTGATTATGCTTTTCTTCGGTAATATCTCTGATGACTAAAGCAACTAAAAAATCACTGTTTAGAGTAATATGGTTTTTAATGGGAATAAATGACAGATTATGCCAGTATTCAATACTGTTATTACCCAACCATCTATAATCAATCTGCGACGATTGTCCGTTTAATGCTTGTGTGTAATATATAGAAAATTCTTTGAAATGAGCAAGTTGCGCAAAATTTTGTAAGTTCGAACCAATTTGGATACTTTCAGCAAATATGTTATTACTTTCCGCAATTGCTTGAGCATTAAACTCGATTATGGAATACTTCTCATCGGCAATGATGATGATCTCTCCTGTTGAGTTAAAATATGCATCCAAAATTTGTTGATTTTTCTTAAATTTTTCTTCGATGATTTTCTGTTCACTAATATCTTCGGCAATGACATATACACCCTCTACGATGTCATTGATCATAATCGGAATGCCGGTAATATGCCAAAATAATGTAAGATCAGAAGGATTTTTTACTGCTAATTCTTGAATTTTTCGTTCGCCTTGCAGCGCATTAAGAAAATCATTGTTGATGGTTGCTAAATCGTTCGGGTATATATAGTCACTGTAATGACTGCCGACAAAAATGTCTTTTGTACTGTGTAACATATTTAGAACGGCTTCATTGGCTGAAGTAATAAAACCATCAGGATTTAATGTAAATACTCCATGCGGATTATTGTCAATAAGACATCGCAATCGTTCCATTATTCGGTTTATCTGTTCTTCTGCCTTCTTTTGTTCTGTGATGTCAATAATTGAGCCATACAATCTGGTGACTGTATTATTCCTCTTTTCGGTTTTACCAATGAGTCGTACAATTCGTTCCTTGCCCTTTACCGTGATTATTTCTAGTTCTTCGTCAAAAGAAATTTCGTGTTCAATAGCTTTAATTGAAACTTCATAGAGTTTTTCGCGACTAAAGCCTTCCTTGTAAAACATACCTGCTTGAAAAAGCGGAATAGGGTCATCAATTTCAACTTCGAAAATTTCTCTTGCAATAGCCGTTAACTCAATAGTATTGTCAATGACGTTATGTTCCCATCCGCCTACGGAAGCTAAGCGGCATGTAGCTTCATACAAATCAAGCAATCTCTCATACTCTTCCGTGCGATGTACTAATTCCGTGATATCATGTTGTGCACTCACATAACCGATACACTTATTATTGAATGTTATGGGGGCAATATTGATTTCATGAATTAAATTTTCACCGCTTTTTCTTCTATTTATAAAACAGCCTGTAAATGTCTTCCCATGGGACAATGCTTCCCACATACGTGAATATTCCAATGGAAGTGTAAGCCCGCTTGCCAATAATCTGGGATTTTTTCCAAGTACTTCAGTTGCTGTATAACCTGTGTCCTCCGTGAATGCTTTGTTGATATAGGTAATGTTTGAATCTTGATCGGTCACAATAACCGAAGCAGGTACCAAGTCCAAAGCCGAGTATAAATGAGTAATTTTAAGCTGTTGTTCTTCAATTAGTTGCTTTTGATTCTCCTCAGTAGTAATATTGTATCCGATAGTCTGAATTTCAACAATATTCGTTTCCGGGTTCTTTATTGCCGTGAACTCCCATTTGTTTATAATTTCAAAAGAGTTATTCACATATTCTCTTAATTTTATAGTACATGAACTCCCCTCATTTTGTACACAAAACTCAATTGTGGAATGCAGCAAATTTTGGTCATCTTGAACAATTCCTTGCCATCTTTTTTTGCCGATTACAGAATATTCTTCATCGGGATAAAAAGTTGTTCTGTACGCATTATTCGTATATGTATAGTTACCTGAACTGTCTGTGCGAACTATATAAATATTGCCCGTATTGAGTATAGATCGTAAATAAAGCAATTCTTGCTCATTGTTCATCATAGTTTCGTCTTCCATTGCGGCTTTCTATATAGTTGTACATGTATATTCTTCGAGTCGGATCACACAGGTGGTAAAAGCACCTTGTTCTGATTGTACAGTAAAAGTTCAGTGCGTTTTATCACCACTTAATACATAACCCATAAGCAAATATACAAAATTTTGATTACAGACATTGATGTCTTTTATTGATTTGTTGTGCGGGAAATGTTTTCGCCTACGGCATTGTCATAATTTTTTCTTCGGGGACATCGGTAGCATCTTTTGTTTTGAAATGTATTCCACGTGCTGTGATACGCTATCATCAACAATGAATTGCTCCATTTCTTGAGAGAGGTGCTCATTAATTACAACTAATTGTTCTACATCTCTTGCGATGGCAGCGACATTTTTACTTGCCGCTTCGGTTACGTCCGAAATGCCTGTAACATTATGAGCAACAGAGTTTGCCGCATGTGCCATATCGTGGAATGCCGAGTTCATTCGATTGATATGTTGTTCAAGCTCTTCTGCCGAGTTTTTTATGAGATTAAGTGCCGTAAAAGCTTGCTGTGCGGAAGTATCAGAATTTTTTGCTAATTGTGTTCCATTGATAATCAGTTCTATGACTTTGTTCGTGCCTTGCTGTATATCATTGGTTATTGTCGTAATCTGTTTTGTAGCTATACCTGTTCTATCTGACAGCTTACGAACTTCATCGGCTACTACGGCAAATCCTCTTCCGGCATCGCCGGCGCGAGCTGCCTCAATCGCTGCATTTAATGCCAGTAAATTAGTCTGATCGGCAATATCATTAATTGTACTGCTTATGACGCTTATTTCATTAACCGACTTTCCTAATTGATAGACTGTTTCGGAAGTCTTTTCCATGACAATGTCCAATTCATGAATTGTATCTTTTACTTGTTCAACACCGGATTGACCTTCTGTTGCTCTTGTATTATTGCGGTCGGAGAGCGTATGAATATCTGCTACATTTTGCTCTAAGGTATGGACTGTTGCACTCATTTGCTCCGCTGCGGAACTTACATCATGTGTTTGGGCTGATAGTTCCGCCGTCGCCGTGGCCAGTTGTTCTGTTTCTACCCCAATATGCCGCGCTGCCTCTGTGGCAGTCAAAGCTATACTCTTTATCTTTGTTATGATGCCGTGTTGTTGATTTGCCGTCTCATTAAAACCGTTTATCAAGGATGAAACTAATAAAAATGAGTTGTCACCGATTGCCTGTGCCTCAATATCTGAATAATTTTGCTTTTCCATAGCTTCAATGTGTACAGTAAAATTGCCGGATGCAAGAGATTCCATGGACGATTGTAACCGAGAAACAGACGTTGAAAAGTACATACGCTGCGATTCTGCTATATATGCGGATTTCCGTATGCCGGTCATCATCATATTAACGTCTTCGCCCAATAGACCTATCTCATCCCTAAACGATTTTGTATCAATAAGTATGGTGTTGTCTCCTTCTTTGAATGCATTAGTGACATAGCTTATATTGTCAAGTCTTTGCTTTACCCACCCTGTAATGTACATACAAAACATCACTATAAACAAAACGGCACCACCGCTTACCATTGCAACCTTCGTTCCGGCAGAGGATGCTTGGGCTTGAACATTTTTTGTTGAGAGCATAAGTTCGAATGCTCCGTGAACTTCGCCTGCTTTCCAATTCTCCATTTTTGTTCCTGTGGGGTCTAATCCTGCGTCGTTTCCCCATAATTCATTTGATTTTAATGGGTTACCGTGGCAATCCATACATTCTTGGGTGAGTACAACCGGTCTGAAATAACGGATTTGTTGCTGTTCTTCATCAATGATATAGTGTTCTTGTTTTTCCCCTTTTTCGAGCATTTTTAATACTTCCGATTCTATCGCATCAGGCGTGTTATCAGGGTTACGCGGAGAA
>JAYRWZ010000534.1:0-4940 GCA_041917875.1 Chloroflexota bacterium
ATATTGAAGATTCGTATTATGGTATCATCAATTTCAAAGGCAGTCCATGATTTGCCGCCATCTGTTGAGGTAATAGTTTGTGAACTAAATTCAAAAAAATTGGTAAAAGCATAGAGGGCATTGTTTGTTGATACAATTTTCGCGAAACGATACTGTGTCTCAAAAATTTGCCATGTGGTTCCGATATCTGTGCTGAAATGGACAGCAGGTTGTTTGGCAAGTATATCAAAAGCCCAGAGTGTATCTCGTAGTGCTGTTTGTACTTGCAATTGTTTTCCTTCAAATGTGGTATTGACATATTCCCATGTAGCACCATTATCTGTTGAGCGATGTACGAGATTCTCCTTGGTTATTGCAATGAATGCATCTTTCACAGTATATATCTGATTGATGCGATTGATGGCAGGCGCGGAACATGGTTGCCATTGAGCATGGACACTGATAAACGATAGGCAAAAAACACTCAAAAAAACGACTATTGCTCGCATAACTCTCTCTTTCATTGTGGTTTCTCCTCATGGATTTGAAGAGATACATCGGTGATGAACATAGTATTCGTCTGCGAATATATGAAAAACAAATGTACTAAAAAACCTAAAAAAATCCCCGTATCAACAGTTCATGATACTCGATGGCAGAGAGCTATATGATATTGTTTATGCTATTGAGATTTCTTTGAGTACAGCGCGCAAATAATGTTGCAAAACAGTTTTGCCGCCTTTGATGTTGAGTTTATGTCGAATAGATTGCCGATAATGATCAACAGTTTTTTCACTTCGACACAATTCATCAGCAATTTCTGTGGTGTTCATATTGTCCACAATACAAAGACATACATGGATTTCCGGCAAAGAAAGCATCGGGCACACAAGACGTAAAGATGCAATAGCGCGATGATGGCGCTCATACCATTGTTGTTCCACAGCATTGAGCCGATTATCGGGTCGTAATGCATCTGTAAGAATTTGAATAGTTTGCGATACTTCCGAGGACTTATTTTTTATGCTGTTTAAACATACCAAGGCATCAGAAATTGCATATCGTTTACGTAAAATATGTCCTAACAAAATACGGCACTCATGCTCGGGATTTTGTAGTGGACTTTTGTCAGTATCCGTAATGATAACAGAATGTTGCAGGCGAGCCATACATACCTCATATAATTTCACAATGCAATATACGAAAATATCTTACAAATGCAATGTTCGGAAGGTCAAATTGATGCGTGGTTTTTTTACTGATATTTGTTTAGGAATACAATGCTTGCTTATATGTTGTAAAGAATGTTTCATCCATAAAAAAGAACCATGTTGAAGCACAATAGAACGTTGAAGAGCAGGGTTTTCATTAAGTCGAAGAATAAAACGGCGAGGGGCACCAAAGCTAAGAGAAACAATAGTCGGATTTTTTCCAAGAATCGGCTCATTGTCGGCATGCCAGCCCATTGAATCAAGTCCATCTCGATAATAATTAAGTAATACCGTTGTAAATGATTGATGAACAGTATCTTCTATTATTTCTTTTATTTCCGATAATTCCTTTGTCCATGATAGAGGTGTCATCGTTAAACCGCTATAACGATAAGAAAGACGGCTGTCACCATAGAGTGCTGTCAGGCGGGGTTGCATAATTTTTTTTCCGAAAAGAGTGATTGCTTCGTGACGCCATTCTATGGTACGGGAAAGAATATCGAAATAATCATCCGCCATTTCCGGTAAAAAAAAATGCTCTCTATAGTCCACATAATCCGTAGAGTAGAGCGGAGAATCATTGCTTGGTGTCATAGTGAAAGTACTTCATATTTTTTTGCTATTTTTGACGCATTCTCTTCTTCTCTATTGTGATAATTCATGAAACAAACAGAACATATTTCTCTGAAAGAAGCTCGACGTATCATACTGTATCGTCAAGGGTTACTATCACCATTATCTGATATTTTTTCTGTGAAAGATTATTGTGAACGGCTTGGCTATGTGCAAATAGATACCATTTCTGTTGTTGAGCGGGCACATCATCATATTCTCTTCAGTCGTATGGCTGATTATAGTCCTTCCATGCTTGATGATGCACTCGAAAAAGAGAAAAGTATCTTTGAATATTGGAGTCATGCCGCATCATATTTACCTATGCGTGATTATCGCTACTCTTTGGTACGAAAAAAATATATCAGTGAAGGAAGCACAGCATGGTTTTCCGAAGACCTTGATGTACAATCGTCTCTTTTGACATATATTCGAGAGAATGGCGAAGTGCAATCAAACGATTTTGACCATGATCATTCTTCTCAAAAAAAAGGTGGTTGGTGGAGTTGGAAGCCCACAAAAAAAGCATTGGAACATTTATTTATGAAAGGTGATCTTATGATTGCCAGACGTGAAGGTTTTCGCAAAATATATGATATACCGGAACGAGTACTGCCTTCACATATTAATACTACCTTCCCGACAGCCGAGGAATATCTTGATTATTGTATTTTCAGCACGATTAATGCTCATGGTATTGCTTCTATTGATGATATGACGCATTTACGCTCGGCATCCCATAAAAAAAATATACAACAAAGAATTGAAATGTTATGTCTTGAGCGCGCACTCGTTCCTACCAAGATTGACTATTGTGATCAACTGTATTATTCGACGAATGATATATTATCGGAACATATTCCCAAAAACAAAAAACGTGTCCATATTCTCTCTCCCTTTGATAATCTGATTATCAGAAGAAAAAAAGTAAAAGAACTTTTTAATTTTGATTATACCATCGAATGTTATGTTCCGGAGCATAAAAGAGTATATGGGTATTTTTCTTTACCCATTCTTTATGGCACAGAATTTATCGGAAGAGTAGATTGTAAAGCAGAAAGAAAAAATCAAATTTTTATTATCAAAGGTTTATTTCCCGAAGGTCAACTTGACAGAGAAGAACTCTATCGTATAATAGAACCCACATTGTATAATTTTGCATTGTGGAATGGTTGTCAGGAAATTCATTGGTATAAGTGATGAATTAAAGTGTGCGCTGTGCAAAAAAGACAATATAGGTATCATTGCATCGCGTGGTGATAATGACACCTTTTTCCTGACCCTTTGACCAAGTAAATTTTTTTCTGAGAATATCGGGTTCCGTAAAGAAACCGCGTTTTTTTATTTCTGTGAGATGTGACCATCGAAGGTCACGCAATTTTTTTTGCATAGTTTTTTCATGATATGGCATCATATCAAGAATTGTAAACCGTTCATACCACGGCGAATATGGTATATCTGACTCACTAATTCCATAGGCAATACGGTTATCGAAAACAGAAATGCTATGATCAAAAAAAAATGATCCTAAGGCGCCGCTTCGTATTAAAGTCGGATGGGGCTCAACAAGAAAACGTGCCTTTTCGGGTGCTAAAAGGGGGGCTTGTTGTATCGAAGTCGGATGCCATTGCAAAGCTAAATCCGGTCTGGAAACCACAGAATCTATGAGCATTGCATTATTATTCCACAGAACAATTTCACGACATTCTTGTTTATAGCCGATAATTTCTTTTTTCCAAGGATACTCAAGAATTTCATCGAAAGCGGGTGACACTTTTATGCCGCATATAGTATTGTACGGAGCTTGCTTCACTAATGATAGCGGCGGTAAATATTCATCGGAAGAGATGAAGCGTCGTGTCGAATTTCTTCGGGCGGGATCAGCCCATATCCCATCGGGAATATATGGTGGATGCGCAAGAAATTCTTCTGCTTTTTGTTGCATAACAGTAATGCGGTGCAGACCATTACGCATAAAATTTCTTTGAGCAATAGCAGCCGTCAGTGCATCCGCTTCATATGTAATAACCGATTCGGCGTGCTCTGCAATATAGGAAGTATCCATGCCGCTGCCGGTGCATAATTCGACGACGGAATGGCAATCCTTGAAATATGAAGCATGATGCCGTGCAATCTCCGGCGCACTGCTCTGTTCGTAGGTCTCTCGCGTAAACCACCAATTTCCTCGTGATTTACGATGATGTTCCGCTTTAAGTGTTGCTTCGGCAATGCTGCACATCTCGGCTATTCTTTCGGGCGATATATCCGCATATTCTTTGCGCAAAGCCATAAGTACCGACGGCGTGATTACACGGTTTTTCTCACGATGAATGCGTATTTTTGCCATTATTTCTTCGGCGCGTTCACTCAGCCAAAATAACTCTGCCATAATGATTGGGTATGTGCTTTTGCATAAAATCTTCTATCAAAAATACAGAGAAAACAAGTGATGAAGACAGAAACCTCAACGTAAAGTATCATTTGCGATTATGTACTATAATGAACTCTATAATGTGAATATTATCCGTAAAAGGGTAAAAAATATTACATTGCGCGTCAAAAATGACGGCAGCGCACTTTGTACAGCACCGCTGCGCGTGTCATGGTATGATATTGATGCTTTTCTTTCGGCTCATTCATATTGGTTGGAAAAACAGAGAAAAAAAATAGCACGTTTGTCCGCATTACGTTTGACTTTGTCTGAGAATGAACTTATGTTTCGTGGTATTAAGTACCTGTATATTCGGGTAAAAGAATTAGGTTCACTTGTTCTCTTCGATCATGAACGTTTGTGTATCCGTGCAGCGGCAGATATGACAGTGCCGGAAGAAAAAGAAGCATGGTATATTGAGCAAGCATTACGTATCATACCGCCTAAAGTGGCATATTTTGCAGAGAAATTCGGATTTAGATATAATAATGTTACCATACGTAATCAAAAAACAAAATGGGGAAGTTGTTCTGCAAAAAAGAATCTGAATTTTAATTATAAATTAGTGCAAACACCCGACTTTGTGCTCGATTATCTTATTATTCATGAGCTTGCACATACAGAACATTTGCATCATGGACCCACATTTTGGGAGCGTGTTGAACAATGCTGCCCCGATTATAAAAAAGCAGAACATTATTTACGGC